>NZ_KV837163.1:0-241 GCF_001838465.1 Staphylococcus sp. HMSC061G12 | reverse complement strand
GCTGTTGCTTCATAATGTTTTTCTTGCACTTCTCCTTCGGCTGATTCTTGAGCTGCTGTTTCTGTTGCTGAAGCTAACTTATAATTTGTCACTTCACGAGTACGCATGTTGACCAAGATAAAGCCAAGGTTTGAAGAATCTGCAGTAGCCGATGTGATACCTGTGTAAAGGTAAATATCAGAACCAATTGAAATATAGTTATAACTATCGGTTATCTTTTTCACATCTGTTTGGCTAAAGA
>NZ_KV837162.1:0-20938 GCF_001838465.1 Staphylococcus sp. HMSC061G12 | reverse complement strand
CATATTGTCATTCAGTTTTCAATGTTCATTTTTTTCAGTAACGTTATTTATTGTAGCACTTCGTGTTTTCGAAGTCAACACTTAATTAACATTACTTTTACAATTTTAAAATGTTTTCTTCATTTCCGCAAGAGTAAGTTTTACACTCTTGATAACTCGTCGTTTTTTAGCGACTTTATTATCTTAGCACCTTCAAAGTGTTAAGTCAATAACTTTTTTCAGGTTTTTTAAGTGTTTATTTAACTTGTTTTTCTCGCTCACAAAAATATATTCTAACAGGATTTCAGAAAAACGCAAGAGAAAAACGCAGATTTTTTGAAAAAACCTGCGTTTTATTTAGACTTCTTATTTTTTCATTGTTTTAGTGATAACTTTTTGCGCGATTTGTTGATAAATTTCACCAAGTTGATCATCCGGTTGATAAATAGAAGGTGAAAAATCTTTAGGATCCCATGTAGGTTGTGCTAATGGTAATTGACCTAATAAGTCAGCATTAAGTTCATCTGCTAGTTTTTTACCGCCATCTTTACCAAAGATATATTCTTTATTTCCAGTTTCCTTACTTTCGAAATAAGACATGTTTTCAATAACACCTAAAATAGAATGTTCTGTATGTTTTGCCATTGCTCCAGCACGTGCTGCTACAAATGCTGCAGTTGGATGAGGTGTTGTTACGATAATTTCTTTACTTGATGGCAACATTGTATGTACATCCAATGCCACATCACCTGTACCTGGAGGTAAATCTAATAGTAAGTAATCAAGATCTCCCCATTTTACGTCTGTAAAGAAGTTCGTCAACATTTTACCTAGCATTGGTCCACGCCAAATTACAGGTGCATTCTCTTCAACGAAGAATGCCATAGACATTACTTTTACACCATGACGTTCAACTGGTTTTACTGATTTACCCTCAATGCCTGGTTTATTATCGATACCCATCATATCAGGAACACTGAAACCATAAATGTCAGCATCGATTAAACCGACTTTTTTACCTTCACGTGCTAATGCCACAGCAAGGTTAACTGCTACTGTAGATTTACCTACGCCGCCTTTACCAGATGCAATCGCAATAAATTCAACAGGATTACCTTTTGAAAGCAGACCTTCGATTGTTTGCGGTTGGTCTTCTGCTGGATCATCGCCAGTAAACTTAGCAACCGTTTCAGAATCTAATTCTTCAAAACGAATACCAACTGTATTTGCTCCATTTTCTTTCAATGTTTCAACAATTGCCATTTGCAAGTCTAATTGAGGTTTTCCACCTAATTTTGCCATCGCAATTTTGACACTGACATGTTCAATTTCTTCTTTAATCGTGATATTCACAATACCACCTGTATCTTTAAATGGTACATCTAAAATTGGATCTTTCAGATTCCCCACTAGTTCGTTGACTTGTTCAACTGTTAACAAAGTACGTCACCCCAAATATAAATTAATGTTTACTCTTATTATTTTAACAAACTTAATGTATAAGTGGTAACGAATAATCCAAAGAACTTCCCCTTTCCTAGAAAACCTAAAAAAAACCAGCAAAACAATCTATATATTGCTTTGCTGGTTTTATGTTTAAAGATTGATTCAGTTTTAAATTTTACGTGCATTCATTTGCTTTTTAGTTTCACCTTTTATTCTATCTCTAATGAATAAACCTATAATGAAGCCAATTAATACAATAACTGTCACTACACCAAATGATAAATCCACACCACGCGCAATTGCTTCGCGATGGAATAATTCTTTAGAAGCCACTTCATTTGGATTTGGCGCAAATGTTCTTGTACCTAATGTCATTAATGCAACCATAATCGCTGTACCAATTGATGAAGCCATCATACGAGCGAAGTTCATAATTGCTGTACCGTGTGAAATATCTTTATTCGGTAATGCATTGACGCCCGCTGTATTAAGCGGCATCGCAAGTAATGACACTGAGAACATTCTTAACGCATAAATTAATACAAGATACCAGAATGGTGTATCTACTTTTAAGAATGCTAAGACTCCAGTAAATATAGTCAACATGGTAAAGCCGATAATCACTAATGGTCTAACACCGTATTTATCGTAGAACTTACCGGTGTAGATAGACATCACACCGTTGACCACTGCACCAGGTAATATCACAATACCTGATAAGAAAGCTGATAAGCCCATCGCATTTTGTACATAAATGGGAATCAACAGTGCTGGGCCAATCATTGATGTCATTACGATCATTGAACAAATAGCTGATAGCGTAAATGTTTTGTTTTTAAAGACGCGCAAGTTCAAGATTGGATTCTCGATTGTTAATTGACGTTTCACAAACACCCAAATGACAAATAGGCTGGCAATAAATGGTACATAGAACGTCCAGCTGTCAAAGCCTGAAGAACCCGCACTACTGAATGCTAATAACATTACACCGAATCCGATTGTTGAATAAATCACAGATTTCATATCTAATGTAATATCTTTAGGTTCATTGAAGCTTTTAATACTGATTGCTCCGAAGATATATCCAATTAACGCAATCACAGCTACTGCGATAAATGGTGTACGCCAACTTGAAACATCAATAATCAAACCTGAGACTGTAGGTCCGATAGCTGGTGCGAAGGAAATAACGAGACCAGCTAATCCCATTGCGAAGCCACGTTCATTTTTTGGGAAAAGTGTAAATAAAGTGAATTGCATCAACGGCATAATAATGCCTGCACCCATAGCTTGGATGACACGTGCAGTCATTAAAACACCGAAGTTCGGTGCAATTGCCGCTAATATAGTACCAATTAAAAATATTCCCATTGATGCTAAATATAACGGTCTGGTTTTGATTTTATCCATTAAGAAGGCAGTTAAAGGAATCATGACACCGTTAACTAACATAAAACCAGTTACTAGCCATTGGGATGTGTTCTCTCCAATGTTGAAACTACGCATGATAGCAGGCAGTGCAGTATTAAGTAGCGTTTGGTTTAATATCGCAATGAATGCGCTCGTAATCATAACTGTGACAATCAAATTTCTTTTTTGCTTAGAAATAGTAGCCTGCTCTGGCATAGATATAAACACTCCTTTATAAACTTACCATAATATAATGCACTAAAAATAGTTAGCAAAGCAAACTAATTGCTCATGCAGGTCACTTATTTCTATTCAAGTCTTCACTATCAGGATAAAAGACTTCCTTACATACGTAAAAGAACGCCATAATCAACATAATGACCCAAAAATCAATGTTGATATATGCATAATGAATATGGACTACAAAATAGAACATTACCGTTGTAACGGAGTATGAAATCAAATGAAAGATTTCACCATGAAAATATGGGCTATGCGGTAATTTCTTTTTGAAATAATCCATCAGATATTCTACTAAGAACATTGTGAAGTAACCTAATACAATATAGCTGCCGTAGTAAAATAAGTTTTGGTAGAAACCTTTGTTATATCCGAAATACCCTAGATGCCAAAAAATAAGCAAACGACTCAATCCAAATAATACAAAGCCTAAAAGTGTGAGGAAAATCGCACCGGAAATCACAAACACTAATAGCACAATTAATGTAGATATTAAATTGAATATATTGAATTTCAAGTTTTCCTCACTCCTTTCGCTCTTTCTTTATACACCCGTATAATAACACAATATGATTTAAGTTATTAATTAAAAATATCCCGCATTTCAGCGGGATACCCAATTAGTCGTTTTGCGTTTGATTTCGATAAAAGACTATCCATAATAGGAATAGCATCATAATAAAGATGATAATCAAAACAACGTTATTTAAAATTCTTGCGCCTCCTACAATAAACGGTAAGGCATACATGCCGCCCATGATTGTAGAACCGATAGAATTACCTAAGTTCTTAGAAAGAGAATAAAACGACATCATCCGCTTCATCTCTCTCGGTGACGTTTCCTCTTGCACAATCACACTGTCCTTCGTATAAACAATACCGAAACTTGCGCCTGCTAACATCAATGTTGCGGCTAATAATATCGGTGCTGCATGTGTAACAAAGACAATCACACTACATAACAGTAAAGAAGTGAAGGCAACAAGATACAACGCTTTTCTTGTTAATCCCGCTTCAATACGATGTAAATTGAAGTTAATCAACAACCAAGCTGCTGAAATCGGGAAAACCACAAATCCACTTTGGAGTGGCGATAATCCAATTTCTTCTTGTAAGTATATCGGCATGTATAAGTTATAGCCCATTAAGATCATCGCATATATAAAATCAGTAATAAAAATAATAGTGATGCGACGATTAAATTCTTCAATAGGTAAAAACGGTGTCGATACTTGTTTCTCAACTTTGACAAGTTTATAGGCAAATACGATACCAATCACAATCATGATACCTTTCAACCATAGTGATAACGGTGTTGTAATCGCACCTAATATAAAGATAAGAACTAAATAGAAGAAGAACAGACCTTTTTGATCAAATGCTTCTCCACTTGATACTTGTTCCTCATCAAAAATAAAGGTCGTAAATGCCAACACACCAGCAACCACAGCAATCGGAATATTAATAAAGAATAACCAATGCCATGTCGCAAATTCTAAGATTGCACCACCAAGTAAAGGACCGATAATACTTGAAATCCCCCATACACTGCCGACAATCCCCATTATTTTATATCGTAACGGAATTTCAAAGGCAAGTTTCGGTACAATTTGGCTGAGCACCATCATGACACCTGACCCTAAACCTTGGATAAAGCGAGAGATAATTAATAAAGTAAATGTACTGCTTAATCCAGACATCAAACTACCAACGCTGAATAATAATAGTCCACCAATCGTTACATGTATAAGTTTAAAACGCGAAAGCAACTCCCCGACTAATGGATTCACAATAACTAAGGCAATAAAATAAATTGAGAACACAAGCGAAATCGAGCTCGTCACGTTTAAATCTGTTTTGATTGTAGGCAATGCTAAAGAAATGATAGATGTTTCGATAGCCGCCATAAACATAATTAAAATCAATGCGGTCACTACACCGATTGACTTCAAATCCATTTTCACACTTTGACACCTCTTTCTTTTTCTCAAATAAGAAAGAGGTCAAGGCTTCTATTCAACAAGAGCCTCAGCCTCTCCCCCTACATAAAATATAAAATTCCGATGAAATGACATAACGATGCTATCACAATAAAGATATGCCAGATCATATGAAAGTACGGACGATTCTTTTGTGCATAGAACCATGCACCAATCGTATAAGCAATACCGCCAAGCAAAATAAATAACATAAATTGCCATGAGGCTTCTCTCCAAATAATCGGAAGATATAAAATGCCGACCCAACCCATAATTAAATACATGAACAAACTGAGTTTAGGATTTACATTTTCAGCAATTGCTTTATACAAAATGCCCCATATCGTAATTCCCCATAGCAACACCATTATAATCCAGCCGAACCATCCGCCGACTACGACTAATGATACTGGTGTATATGTACCAGATATTGCTATATAAATCATACTGTGATCGATAATACGCATAATATATTTATGCGGTGAGTTATTTTGCATCACATGATAAATCGTTGATGAAATCAGCATTAAAAAGATACTGATGACATATATAGATACACTGACTGATGCCAATGTACCGCCATGAATATAACTATGGACTGCCGCATAAGGCAATACGATTAGTGTAATCAAAGCCGCTGCCCCATGTGAGACTGCATTACCGATTTCTTCACCAAATGATAAAGGAATAATATCTTTAAAACGATTGAGACCACGTTCACTATGTGTATTTGAAGTCTGTTTCAACTATGACTCCACCTTTACAATTAAATAAGATTTAAGCGTTTTAAATCTTGAGTTGCAGTTTCTACACTATCTTTGCCTTCACGATTTTTTAAAGGTGAAAACTCTTCTTCTCTAGGAACTTGCAGTGTAATAAAACTAGTTGCGTATTTAAAGATATCAAAATAGAACAGTTCAAATTTCAATGCAGGTGCTTTCACTACATTAAAGTCTTCATCTAATTGATTCAATTGTTTGATCGCTAAATGATATGGCAATTCACGATTGACTGCTGATTGGATAAATGCAAGTTTGAACGCATGAATACCGATATTCGCATTATGGAATGCATTTACACCTGAATCACCAAGTTCTGAGTATTCTAAGACACTATCTTTACAGTCAATATTGACTAAACGTCCAACACTTTCACCTTGTTTTGGTTCAATAGATTTTGTGCTGATATCACGATTAGCTTCTGCAGTAAATCCTGCAAAAACTGGATCCAATACACGTGCTAAAACATTATCAATATTGTTCATAAAGATAAACTTCACACCGTCTTCTTCCATTTTATCAAGATAGCCGTATGCATCTAACGCTTTAAATACGCCGCCATTTCCGTTTGGCGTTTCCATGACTTCAGCATTTTCTGTTAAGACAATCTCGCCTTTTTCGTTTAAAGCGACAATATTATCTTGTTTGAAGAAATGGATATAGTCAGGGTTATAGCCAAAATAGTTTTGTTGTTCAAAGAATTCTTGCGTTGCTTCATCATTGATATCGCTAGTCATAATATACCAGTCAATTGTACGTCCAGTTTCTTCGGCTAATTTTAATAGCTGTCTTGCTTGTAGTTCAAATAAGCTGACACCTTCAATTTCAAATGAACCTTTCGGACCATCATAACCAAGACGTGTACCTTGGCCGCCTGCCATTAAGACAACCGCAAATTCACCCTTCTTAATCGCATCGATACCTTGAGCATAAAAGTTATTTAATTCTTCTGTTGAATAATCTTTGCGTACTCTATATTTAACTTCAGTCGCTTCAGATACTTCTTCAGTTTTATTTTGAGATTGTTCTACATAAAGTGATTCATACAAATCTAAAATTGCAGATAAGTCTAATGATTGTAATTTAGAAGCAATATTTTCTTTTTCGTTGGAACTCATTAATTTCTCCAATTCTAACAAATGTTGCTGATTGAATTTCTCTAATTTATTCTTATCTAACATGATACCTCTCCTTAAGTTTCTCCGCGATTACCAAGGGTTCTGCCTTTAAATATGTATTTGGCCAACATAAACCCTTCAATATTCTTGAATTATATCACAAATCAATTTTTCAAGCTTGAACCCCCACTTTAAAAAAGCAGAGGTTCTTAAAATCTTCTTTAATTATGTCGACAACACCTTGTCGTCCATTCTTTTATATATTCAAATGAAACCAGTGCATGAACCATTGATTGATGACTTCGCGGAATATAACATATGTTCCGCCAAAAGTAAATGCAGTGGCCAGTGATAAATCTACCATTCCACCAGTTTTAAATTGCATCGGCAGTTTAACTGATAATGGAAATGGATATAATAACTTAACACCTCTCGGCGTCAACATATCTAGAATGATATGAGAAACCATACCGCCGATAATTGCTGTCATATATACAGGAGGTGTATGTATAGTAGATAACAGCAACGCCACAAGTAGCGTAAATAAAATTGAATGTGTAAATGTTCGATGACCGAACAAAAGACGAACAATTAAGCTTAAAAACTTAAAACGACGCCCGATTTTACTTTGTGCATGACAAATGTCAGGCAATAAGCTTCCAGCCCCTGCTAAGACTACAGTGGTGATAGAAGTAAATAAATCGGGATGATAATAGTTGATGGCGAGTGTTCCTATGAGAAACCCGCATGATAAGTGTGTTTTCCCTGTCATCTCTATACTCCTTTCTAGTTGTTTTATTTTATCACAATTTCTTAATAAACACGAACATATTTTCGGACTGTATGTTCGCTTTTTAATTAGTATGACACATTTATAAAAAAGTATCTCACATTGCTTGAAAACGGTTTCCAAATAGTGTATGATAGCAATACAAAAATAATTAAAGGATGTGTTCCATAATGGCAATGACAGTAAAGAAAAATAATGACGAAGTTCGTATCCAATGGAGAGTAGCAGACATCAAAATCCCAACAGCAGATATTAAAAACATTAGAGAAGATCAAGATATCCATGCGGTACCAGAAGACGATGGCAGAGAGGTATCTCGTATTGGTTCTACATTTGGTAAAACTAACCGCGTTATTATTGATACTGATGATCACGAATACATCATCTTCACTTTCAATGACAAGAAAGTCTATAATGAACTCACAAAATAAATGAATTAAAAAAGTATAAACTAAAACCTTCCGCTTCTCATTCTGAAGTGGAAGGTTTTTTATTGATTAAGTTCTTTTAACTTAATCTGTTAATATATCCCTATTTTCAATATAATACATGCTGCATAGTACGATAATACCTATGATTTGAACTACTGTTATCAAGTGAATATTTGGAATGATAAATCCAATGACTGTAGTTACTAAGATAATGCCAATATACAGAGCTTTTTTCTTTGTAATATTGCGATGTAAAATCGTATCAAAGAATACACCAAATAAGAAAACACAAAATGCAACGGTATAACCGATGCCTTCCGCAAAACTTAAAGGATGATCTGATAAGCCTTTATTCATAATCAAGAAAATAAAGTTTGCAGAATAAATAATGAATAAATGCAAGAACATGGTTAAAAAGCCTGTTGCTTCATCTTTCTCCTGATCCAAGCTACCTTTGTAATGGAACGTATAAATCACAAATAAACTAATGACCATTAAGAAATAGACAACATCTAGTGCTTTAAATTGAGAGAGTTCCATATTATTGACGATTTGAACAATCCCTTCTCCAAATAATAAAATCATAAACAAACTCAGTCGTTCAGTTAAATGTTTAAAAATAACTGGATTCTCTTTAGAAGCATTCGCAAAGAATGCAGGGAATGTCGCTGAAATCACGATACCGATAAAATATACCCAAAAGTTAATGCCTTTAGGTAGAAGTAAACCGACTACCGAAAACATGACTGTTAAAACAAGACCTGTTACATACACCTTTAAGAAACGTGCATTAATAGAATGGTCCACAAATTTATAACTTAAAATATACTGAATTATAATACTGATAAAGATAACTGTAGTTGTTGATGCAAACGCAACAAATGTTTCTTGGAAATTACCATTAATCGCTTTAGACAGATATAAAATCAGAAACATATCTATAAATAAAAAGACATATTGATACCATTTCTGTTCAAAGAATCGATTGACCAGCAATGTATGATAAATCCAAATTGAGAAAAATACTAAAAACAACATAAAATTTTTGCCAAGACTTTCCAAGTCCACTAATGAAGTAGAAATATGTTCCACTGTAATATTAATCGTCGAAAGTACATAAACAAAGACCAAATCAAAAAACAGTTCGGCCATACCGACTTCTTTTTTCTTCATTCACTTTTCCCCTATTAATTAAGATTCTTCTTTTTCTTTTTAAATATTGTACCACATGTTTTATAATCAAAATACTGATAACTACACACAATGAACATACAAAAAACCGGGTAAAGAAGATTAACAATAATTTTGAAAGGATGATAGTCTTGTATATTGTCACAAACCAAATAGAAGTGAAAAAAGGCTTTGCTGAAAAAATGGCAGGTCGCTTTACTTCCAACCCTCAATTAAAAGAAATGCCAGGATTTCATCGTGTTGAAGTTTCTTTAGTAGAAGGTGATCAAAAAGATACTGAGTTCATGCATGTTTCAACATGGTGGGCATCTCAAGATGATTTTGAAAATTGGAAGAATAGCGATGCTTTCAAACAAGCACATCAACGCCCTAAATCTTCTGAGTCAAATGCCTCATCAGAATCTCCTGTTATCGGAAACAACGTAGTAAAATCTCGTGTGTTATCCTCTTTAGGTACATTAGAATAATAAAAAAGCTGAGTCGAGCAGTTTCTACTGCAAGACTCAGCTTTTATATTTAGAAGTATAAATGTGCCATTAAGGCAATAATTGGTAATACGATAATCGTTCTGAATAAGAAAATCACAAATAATTTCCAGACACTGACAGGAATCTTAGAACCTAAGATAACCCCACCGACTTCTGATAAGTAAATTAATTGTGAAATACTCAATGCACCGACAACAAATAAGGTAATTTGACTCTTCACACCATCAATTAAAATTGAAGGTAAGAACATATCCGCAAATCCGATCAACATAGTTTCAGATGCTCGTTCTGCTTCAGGAATGTGTAAGAGTTCAAGCAGCGGTACAAAAGGTTTCCCAATAATCTCAAAGACAGGTGTATATGTTGCGATAATCGTCGCAAGTGTCCCGATTGCCATAACAACTGGTAAAATTGCGAACCACATATCTGCAACAGTGACCAAGCCTGATTTGAAGAATTGTAAAAGGCCTGGTGATTTGATTCCTTTTTCAGTCGCTAGATTAAATCCATGTTTGAAAGCTGATACGCCTTCAGGATTAGATTCATCTTTCGCATATTCACTGTTTTCAACTGCATATTCTTCTGGTACACTGCGTAACGGCCAAATTCTCGGCATAATCACTGCAGCAACTAAACAAGAAACGATAACTGTTAAATAGAAATAGAAGAAATGATTCTGCATCCCTACTGTTTCAGCCACTACAATCGCAAACGTCAGTGAAACAACACTGAATGTTGTTGAAATAACGGTCGCTTCACGTCTAGAGTAAAAGCCTTGATCATATTGCTTACTCGTAATGATAACACCAACTGTACCATCACCGATAAATGATGCAAGGTTATCCACTGTAGAACGGCCAGGCAAAGTGAATAATGGTCGCATGACTGGTCTGAAAATCGGTCCTAACATTTCTAATAAACCGAATTCCATAAGTAACGGTAAAAAGAGTGCCGCAAAAAAGAACACTGAGAATAACGTCGGCAATAAACTAGAAAAGATTAAATTTCCAGTATCGTCTGAATAAATCACTTTTGTACCAATATGTAAAAATGTCATCCATGCAAACACTACCGCTAATAATCTGACAACCAACCAAATCGGCGTCACATTAAACGTATTATTCAATAACCCATCAGACTTTAAGCGCTTCTTTAAGAAAGTCGAACAGCATAAAGTCAAAATACCAGATAATGTAATTACAATTAAAATTAAATACGGCATTGCTGGACCTAATACGTCCTTCAACCAACCTGCTAAAAATGCTACCAATAATGTCGTTTGTTGCTTTCCGTCTTGTGTCACCGGCACCGGTACTAAGAACAACATGATACCGAGCAATGACATGATAATGAACTTCAAACGTCCCTTGAAGATTTCTGATTTTGTATATTTTTCCATAGTCTCTCCCTTTCATTACAATACATTATAAGCGTATTGTAATGGTTAAGCAATAAGAATTTTAATACTTATACATAAATCTGTATAAATTTAACACCTTCAAATTCTAATACCCCAACTTCCCCTATAAAAAAACTGCCTCTCATGTTAATAAGAGACAGTTGTCTATTTCCCTATTACATTTTGCGTAAAACATAAATAAAGTATGGTGCACCGACAATCGCAATAATCACACCGACTGGAATGTCTAACGGCGGGTGAATGCCGCGTGCTAATGTATCACTGACTATAATTAAAATCGCACCGACTAATCCAGACATCATAATGATATGAATATGTTTATGGCCAACAATCGAACGTGCAATATGTGGTGCAATCAATCCTAAGAAACTCAGTCCGCCGACAACCGCAATAGAAGAACCTGCCAGCATAACCGCAAGTATCAACATTACCATTTTAACTGAACGAACTCTCGTACCAAGCGCAGTCGCTACTTGATCACCTAAATGAATAATATCTAAACGTTGCGCAAAAAATAAAATAAGCGGTACGGTCACAATAAACCATGGCAAGATTGAAATCACATGGTCCATGGAACGTCCGAATAAACTTCCTGTTAACCATACTAAAGCTAAGTTAGCTTCTAATGGGAAACGAATGAGTAAGTATTGCACAATTGCCATACAAATCGCACCGATGGCTAAACCGATTAACGCTAAGTTTGAACCTTGTACTTCTTTACGTGCGATTAAATAAGATAATAATAAGCTGATGACTAAAGCTCCGATAAACGAAGCAACCGGCAATACATAAATCGGTGCTTTCGGGAAGAGAATCAAGACTGAAACAGCTGCTAAACTCGCACCTTTAGTAATCCCGATAACATCTGGTGATGCTAAAGGATTTCGTACAACACCTTGAATTACTGCACCTGAAATTGCTAAACTGCTGCCGACTAATAAACCAACATAAAGTCTTGGTTCTCGATATTCATTGACGATAAAGTCATCTTGCATAATCCAGCCTTTGAGGGCTTGAAGCGGATTTACAAATACGGCACCCACACATAATGAGAAGATGGAAACGACGATCAATATCGCAATCACAATTATATATTTACGCCCTAAATGTCTTGTCATACTCGTTTCACTCCTCTCAATGTTAAGCCTAAGAAGTAAACTGCACCGACGAAGGATGTCACAATACCGACCGGTGTCTCAAATGGAAATGCAATTAAACGGCTGATGACATCTGATAATAATAAAATGGCAGCACCGAAAATCATCGTTAGCGGTATAATCACAAAGTAATTATGAGAAGTATAATATTTTACAATGTGCGGAACAATCAAACCGATAAATCCGATAGGTCCGGCAATTGAAACGGATGCTCCGGCTAAAATTACCACCAACACCCCTAACAATAATCGTGTTAACTTAATATTTTGACCTAGTCCTCGTGCTAACTCATCGCCAAGTTCTAACACTGATATTTGACGTGCCATGAATAGTGCACCGATGAACGCACCGATAATCCATGGTGTGATAGACAATACATCTCCCCATTTCAATGTTGAGAGTGTACCGACTAACCAGAAATAAACTGTCGTTGTAGAATCTTCATTTAATAAAATGATACCTTGTGTCAAACTTGTAAAGAACAAATGAACCGTCATACCAGCTAAAGCTAATTTGACTGGTGTCATGCCTTTCGTTGAGTCAGACAACATATAAACAATACTACCGCCAATAAACGCGCCGATAAACGCAAGTAATGTTGAAATTGAAGTCAATGCCGGAAAAATGACTGTAATCACAACAATAATAAATGATGCTCCGGCATTCACACCGAAGATTTGTGGAGATGCCAATGGGTTACGCGTCATTGCCTGCATAAATAAACCAGCAACTGCTAAAGCTGCACCAATCAATAGCCCGCCTGCCATTCTTGGCATACGGATATTATGTATAATAAATGTATTTTTCGTGTCATGATGCCATATTAAATAATCTGCAATATCTTTAAATTTCATATGTGTTGTGCCGACAGTCAAATTGAAATACATCACGATAAAAAGAAAGCACACACTCCCGATAAAGAGGAGTGTGGTGCGTTTTCTTTGTTTCTTTTCAATAAGGCTGTGGCTAGATTGGTTTGTCATAGCCATTCACCCTTCTAATCATCTTAATCGCTTATTTGTTGTTTTGTTCTTTAGATAGTTCTACTAACTCTTTCGCAATTTCTTCTGATGAAATTAAACCACGAGAACGAGACCAAGTACTACGATCTACAGTGTAAACACGTTTATGTTTAACTGCGTCGATTGTTTGCCATACTTTGTCATTTTGTTGTTTTTCTAATAATGGTTTATCTTTTTCATCAATCATGATGAACATTTGTTTTGGATTTACTTTCGCAATTTGTTCCGTACTCATTTTCAAGTATGGACCATCTAAGTATTTAGGTAAATCTTTTGATACATCTTTATTTAATGCTTCTTTAAAGCCTAATTGATGGAACACTTGACCAACATAAGATTTATCTGAGTGCGCCATAATATCTGTTTTAGTTAATACAGCAGGTAAAGCAGCTAAGTCTTTATCTAAAGTAATATCTTTTGAGTATTTATCCATTTTCTTATTATGTTCGTCTAAACGTTTTTCGCCTTCTTTTTCTTTATTCAAGGCTTTTGCGATTGTTTTGAATGATTCGATGTTTGCATCATAGTCACCATCAAAACTTGGTAATAAGATAGTTGGTGCAATTTTGTTTAATTCTTTATAAATACCTTTATGGCGTTGTGCATCCGCAATAATCAAGTCAGGTTTTTCTTTACTGATTACTTCTAAGTTTGGTTGTTTACGTGTACCGACTGATTCGTAATTTCCGATTTTCTCACGGATAGGTTTGATAATACGATCTTTTTTATTATCGTCTGCAACCCCTACAGGTTTCACATCTAATGCAGCTAAAGCATCAACGAATGAATATTCTAAAGCAACGACACGTTTCGCATCTTTTTTCACTTTCGTTGTGCCCGCTTCATTTTTTACTGCGATTGTATCATCTGAAGATTTACTATCAGACTCTTTTGAACTATCTTTGCTGTTATTGCCGCAAGCCGCAACGACAGTCAAAGCAAGTACTAACATAAGAATACCAAGAAACTTTAATCTATTCATGTTTCCACTCCTTCATATTGTTAGATGCTCTATGAGACAACAAATGAAATGTAGCTGAAGGTCAACTCAGTTATCTTTCTCGTGCCAAGTTATGTATGAAGGTCGTATGTATCTACGTACCATCCATTTAGATATATCCCATTTATCGCTCATTCAATCATCTTACTTTTTATTTTATTGATAACGATTCTCAATGTCAACATGGTTTTAGCAATAATAAACAAAAAACCGAACAAATTTTGTTCGGTTTACAATATTGTCAATTTTTTTGCCTATATCTATCAAGGATTAATTTGAACATGGTCATGATTGACTTCAAAATGGTCCACTAAAATTTGTACACCAGCATCTCTGATATACACATGTTTCAGCGTCTTTTGATACATACTTTGTGCTAATGCATTATAACCTAGCGTAAACTCAATGATATCTCCTGTTTGATAATAATCTGTGTTTTGTAAATCAATCATGAGGTGATCACTTGTCGCACCCATAATTTTCACTTGATCATTTAAAGGAGTAATATCTTCTATCACAGTATCAATATGACCGATGTCTAAGATGGCCTGTAAATATGAACGATCGTGTTGAATATCTATTCTTGGTTTGACTTCTATAATTTCTGCTTTCAAAGTAATCGCATTTTGGAAGAGATAATGAATCGGCTTTTGATCTACTGTACTGATACCGCGAAACAATGACTCACCTATTCTTAAATGGTTAATTCTGCCGAACGTACAATAATCAAGTAATGGTAACGCACTTGAGTTGCCACCTGAAATCATTTTTAAAGTATAACCCGTTTCTTTTTCAACTGCTTGTACAAATTGATTCATACGTAAAATATCTTCTTCAGTCGGCGGAATATCTAAAAAGCACATAAAATTAAAAGCCAGTCCTGTTAAACATATATGAGACATATACATGATTTCTTCTATGTACTTAACAACGTCATACGTTAAGACACCTTCACGACTGTCCTTCCAATCTACCATTAATAATATTTTATGTTTTTTGCCCATTGATTTTGCAGTTTCATTCAATAAGCGAATTGTTTCAAGATCCGTTTGTATACTAATATCAGTTTTCTCAACACAATCTTCTAATTCACTGCGATTAGGCGTGCGGATCAACATATAAGAGAGTGCACCGTCATGAATTTGGTCAATATTGACCATACGTGCGTCACCCATCTGATCAAAACCAAGTGTTTTCAATGATTCAACAATCAGCTTATCTCCAGCGATACATTTAATCACTGGCATCATTTCTAAATTTCTTTGTGCCAATTTTTCTTTCAACATCAATGCATTGAATTGGATTTTGGCTAAATCTATTTCTACATAAGCCATGGGGTTCACTCTCCTTCTTTCAATGGGTTATCTAAAATCGTATTTACGTATTTTTTTACTTTGCCTTCCATGCGCATTCTTAATAAAGATTTCACAGTAATCGTCGGTCCAAAGAGAATTTGGTTCAAGACTGTCGCATGTGGTTTATTCGGATCAATCGCATGGCGTGTAATTTCTTGAACAATCGTAAACAACTCTTGTTCTGTCACATCCTCATGCTGACTCAAATGACAAATTAATTCACCCATTTGATTTTGAATGACTGCGTGTTGGAATTTCGCAATCACCGCTTCAATATCTTCCGCAATTAAGCTTTCATTTTCAACTTTGACGTTTGGAATTTTCTCTTCCATCGTTTCTAAATCTATACGAGAGCCGCCTAAATCTCTCACCATAAAGGCCATTTTATAGTCCTTGCCAAGTTTCACAATTGTATTTTGCATGTGCGCTTCTAACGCAATGCCATACTCTTGGATATAGGCAATTAATGGTGGAATTAAAGTATGTGCATAGACTGTCATGAAATGCTTGATTGATTGTGCTGAAATTTCACGATCAACCCATTCTAAGTAACTGTCCACCACTTTCATGTCATCTACAGGATTTTGATTTACTAAACTTGCGGTTACTACAGTTACACCTTCACCATCAATCATCGGGCGTTCTCTGACAATATAAGCTAATTGTCGCGCTTGGTCTGGTTCAATAGCCGCATGTAAGCCGAACGGTTCTCTCGCCACTTTAAGTTGCGGATAGACGTTCAACATATCTTGTAATTCATAACTTAATTTCGGTCCATCTACTGTCGTGACTGAAGAAACCGTACGAATGGCACTCGTTGCCTGAACTTGAACCGGCAATTTAATATGATAAGGGCGCTCTAATAACGCCATCGTTCTAAATGATAAAGTTGCCTTTGACTTCAAAGTGATGGGTGTCGGTATTAAACGTTGTTCCTGAATCCAAGTTTTAAATTGTTCTACAATGACATGTTCATATTGCCAAGGATGAATTATGACAATTTCAAAGTCATCGATATCATAACCGAGCGCTTTCGCATAATCTTTCAATTGGGCTTTATCATCTTTTAGAACTTCATTCAATATGAAATCAGGATCAGAAGAAGCACTGGTTGTCACTGCATCTTCTTTTCTCAGCAACATGACTTTCAATGGAATGATTTGTTCGAACTCTGGCGCATAACGCATCACTTCTTCGTTCGTTAAAGGCAGTTTGGTTTTGGATAATGGATGAGTCGGATGTCCTTCGACAACTAAACTCTCTGAATATAATAAATCATCCATTTCGCCTAATGCATTCATATGCGACATCCAAGCAAAATAATTCAAACTGACTGGCATTCTCGAAAATTTCATACTATCTTGAATGAGCTGATGACGTTTCTCCATTTGCGCATAAGTTAAATCAAAGCCACGTCGACTATGAATCAACTCTTGTTTTAAACGAGTCGGGAACGCTACTTCAAAATCTTGTTCTAGCGTGTCGATTAGTTGTTCTAAGGATGCTATCGTCTGTTGTTTGTCTCCCTCTTGCAGTTCCAGCGGCCCTTCCATTTGATAGCGTTCAAATGCATATACACCATTAATGCTGACTGAGAGTACTTTACCTTGATATTGAACTTCTAACCGATGATTTTGTTTCGTAATACGTGTGCCTTCGTTAAAAATGTGTTCTTTAATCATGGCGTTGAACACACGATGCTGCATATTGATATCTGCTTGTTGTAATGTTGTTTGTCTCATATTACACTTCCTCTATTCTTAAGTTCTTTCATCCCATAAAAGAGCGCTGCAATGAGTAATGTACTAAGACCCATTGTAATAAATGTCGGTACAATGCCGATAAGTTCTGTTAACGCACTCATAATAACTGCACCTAATGGAATCATGCCGCGATCCATCATCACAATACTTAAAATTCTGCCACGTCTTTCAGGTTCAATATGTGTTTGAAAATATACACGATTCGTTGTCCGTGCACATTGACTAAATAAACCGATTAAAAAGATAAAGCCGAACAGCAGAATTGTATTCGGCATAACTACCATCAGTAATGCGATACCAAACAGGATAGAACTTAAATAGTATACATTAATTGAATAAAATAATTTCAGTATCTGCGGCAATAATAACGTTGCGGTAATACCACCGATAGCACTGAAGGTCATTGCGATGCCAAAGACTGAAGCCTGACCAGGAAAATTCAAACTGGTTAATACCGGTAATAAGGTGGTATAAGAGAAGCCAGTGGCCATAATCAACAATGACGTAATAAAGATATGGAGTCCTTGTCCATGTGTTTTAAAATAATCTTTGACGACCGTTGCAGAGAAACGTGCTGCACCTTCTTCATCTGAAGCTGAAGCGACTTTGAAATGAAGTGGCAAGCATAACAGCATAGCACCTATGTAAACCAAGGTTTGTGCTAAAAATGCATATTTCACATTCAACACTGCGATAATGCCCCCTGCAATCGCTGGTCCGATTGATCGACAAATATTAATGATAAACGAATGATACGATACTGCTTTGACTGTACTGATTTTATCAGATAAATCAGGCAAAATCGCCTGTCTGACAGGTGTCTCTACAGCATTAAGTATGCCCCTTAAACAAGCATAAATCAAAATAATATATATAGGTAATTCCCTGTATTCAAAGCTCAACAAACATAAGATTGCTGTTAAAGTTGTAGAACCTGTGACAGTTATTCGAATTAATCTCCCTCTATCGAATTTATCAGCTAAAGCCCCTGCCCAGATACTTAGAAATAAGATTGGTATCAGTCTGACGAAATTGACCAATCCCAAATAAAAAGCATTGTGATATTGCTCGTATACATACCAATTTAATGCGATTTGTCCGATCCAATTCCCCAAAAACAGTAGGAATGAACTTGGGAAAAAATATTTTGCCATTTTTTATTCCACCTGTCTTTTTAATTGATAATGATTATCATTACCGATATGATGGATTATACAAATCTTTAGTTGTTTTGTAAAATAATTAAATAAGAGGTGTATTATGGAAAATATATTACAACAAACAAATGAACAACCTATAAAGCTCACAGCAGAAGAACAATCTGCTTATGATTACCTTTCTGCATCCCACCCACAATGGGCTGAGCAATTTAAAGCTATTTTACTAACTGCAAGAGACTTGGTTACGAAACGTTTAGTCGTTTCAATTTATCGAGAAAATATGGTCAATCAAGGCCGACAAGCACAAATTATAAATAATACAGATTTACCTTTTGAGTTATCATCGAACACAGGCAAAGTCATGAAGATGGATTGGCCGACATCTAGACTGACACTCTATGCGCCAATTTCAGGATTTCATGCTTTTGATCGTATTGATATGGATGGTCCATTTTATTTCACAGAAATGGATAAACCAGAGACACACCAACGCATTATGCATCCAGAAGAAGTATTAGAAGTGATTTTAACAGAAGCACCTAAATTCAAAGGACCAGCAAGTGATCAATTCAGTGACGATATGATGAATAGTGTAGCCAATATGGCACTCGCACTCAGCTATCAACATATCACTTTAAAAGATGATACACGTGCTATGTTCGATATTATCGCACACGCATCAGATAGTTATTTACGTTCTGAACAATCAGTCATTGAAGGTCACCCGCTTCACCCAGGTGCTAAATTACGCAAAGGTTTAACACCACAAGAAAACATTCAATATTCTTCTGAATTCCAACAACCCATTGCATTAAAATGGATTGCGGTACACAATGACCTCGTTCGTACACAAACACTTGAGCATACATATAACGAAACGCTCTTTAAAAACTTCGAAGGTTTAGAAAGTGCCTTTAACCAAGCAATCCCTTCAGATGAATACAATCATTACAGCATTATTGTGTTACATCCTTGGCAATATGATGAGATTTTGGAACGTGACTATGCTCAAGAACTTGATGCAGATCAAATTAAGACAATCCCTTACGAAACATCTTATTATGCGGGACTGTCATTTAGAACTTTAATGCCGAAATGGCCAGAAACAACACCGCATGTCAAACTCTCAACCAATGTGCATATTACCGGAGAGATTCGAACATTGTCAGAACAAACAACATTTAATGGTCCTCTTGTGACGCATATCGTTAACCAGATATTGACTGAAGACCCTTTATTTAAAGATATTCAAGCTTCTGGAATTTCTGAACTAGCGGGTATTCATTTCTATCACAAACAAGATCAAGGCGACTATCAAACAGAACGCAGTGAACAGCTTGGTTCACTCTTAAGAGAAAATGTTTATCACTTAACAGCATCTGATACTATTAATATCATTCCATCAAGTTTAGTAGTTAGTAATCCTAACGCTGAAATTGCAGTGATAAATTCGTTAATTGAACGTTATCAAAATGCGAAGCAAACAGAATCTTTTGAAGCTGCTTCAGAAGCTTGGCTTGCTGAATATGCGCAAGCATTAGTCGATATTGTGATTCCATTAATGGTGAAATATGGTATTGCTTTAGAAGCACATTTACAAAATGCAGTGGCTTCATTCAATGAAGATGGCAGCTTAAATCATATGTTCATTCGTGACTATGAAGGTTTACGTATTGATGAACAACAACTCAACGACAGTGGTTTCTCAACAGAACATTTCCATGAAAAATCACGTATCTTAACTAGCAAATCAACTTCTGTATTCAACAAGGCGTTCTATTCAACTATCCAAAACCATCTTGGAGAGCTAATTTTAACAATCGCGCAACATACACAAGAAAGCGTGATATCAGAAAACAAATTATGGGATGTCGTTAAACAGATTACACAAAAGAAATTCAATCAAATGCAAGCAGATCATACGATTGATAATGAACGTTTAGCTGACATCAAACACACATTCTTTGCTGAAACGATTGATTATAAATGTGTTACTACTATGCGCTTAGAAGATGAAGCACATGACTATACGTATGTAAAAGTTAAAAATCCTTTAGCAACAGAATAAAAAATGTATCAAAAAGAGGGCGGTATTTTGAAGTTATCTTCAAATCCGCCCTCTTACTTATTTATATTACTAAATCACGATGCAACGCTGAATTATTGTAAACCTTTATCTTGGTTCTTTTGTTGCTCTTGATTATTTTTTT
>NZ_KV837161.1:0-64567 GCF_001838465.1 Staphylococcus sp. HMSC061G12 | reverse complement strand
TCCACTTGCCGTCTGCATCTGCTTTTACTTCTGTAGTTTTACCGTCTGGTAACGTCAATGTTACCGTGCTCAGTGGTTCGCTTGTTCCAGTTACTACTTTGTCTCCCGCTTCAAGCTTATCGATTGTCGGAGCCGCTGGTGCTGTTGTATCTTTCACAGTTTGTGCCGCTTCTGGTGATTTATTACCTGCCACGTCTGAAGCTTCTGCTTTGATTACTGCGTCATGTACTAATGGTGTTTCTAATGTAATTGTCCAAACACCTTTGTCATCTACTTTAACATCTTTAGTAGTGCCATCTGGCAACGTTAAAGTCACCGTACTCAATGGCTCGCTTGTTCCATCCACTACTTTAGTTCCTGCTTCGATTGTGTTGATTACTGGTGCTTCTGGAACTACTGTATCTTTTACCGTTTGAGTCGCTTCTACTGATTTGTTTTCTGCTGCGTCTGAAGCTACTGCTTTGATCACTTCATTATGAGCTAATGGTGTTTCTAATGTAGTTGTCCAAACGCCTTTATCGTCTGCGTCGACTACTTTTGTTGTACCGTTTGGCAACGTTAACGTAACTTTACTTAATGGTTCACTTGTTCCAGTTACTGTCTGACTACCAGCTTCAATTGCGTTAATCACTGGTGCTTTAGGTGCTACTGTATCTAAAGCTTTGACAGAAATCGGTTCAGATACTGTACCGTGTTTACCTGTTGCATATACCTGTGTAACATCGTTATGTTCTAAAGATGTTCCTTCTGGTAATTGTGTTGTCCACTGCCCATCTTTATCAACTTCTACTTCTGCTTTTTTGCCATTCGCAAAAGTAAGTGTAATTGTGCTTTCTGGCTCACCTTTACCGCTGATGCTTGTCGCACCTGCTTCTACCTTGTCCACAGTTGGTGTATCAACTTGATAAACCGCAACTAATGGGTTTAAGATTTGTAGCAATTCTTCCTTAATCGCAGGATCAGCATATTCAACACCTGTGAAGACATTAAATAGTTCTCTGCGATAATCTCTTTCAGGATGATTTTTAATTTCTTCTGCTACGTGTGTTACATCTTTTCTAATCTCTTCATCATAACGACGGTTTGCATCCGCTTGTGTTTCACCATCTACAATAAATCCTTTATCAGTCAGTGTATAAGTTAATGTTTCTTTTTCAGCATTTTGTCTAGAAATCGCTACATTATCTTTGTTTTCATTTCTGACTAACACACGACGAGCCGCTGGTTCACGATGGCGAACGATAACTTTATCGCCATATTCTAAATCGAAAGTTTGCAGTTCTGATGCAAGACTTTTGTTACCAACTAATGTTCTATCTAATACTGTCGTACCATCTGCTTTTTGAATAGTTACATGTGCATATTCATCAGTGAAGTATAAATGTGGTTGTCCTGGACTTTGTTTATACGTTACTTGTTTAGTATCTGGATTATAGTTGACTGTAGCCATTTCCCAGTTGCCTAATCCTCTTAGTGAGATGGTTTGTGTAATGTTGTTTTGGATATCATCTTTTTTAGGATAATCAAGCGTTGCTTGATTATTACCGCCTTCTCTAACTACGAGATATTCACTTTCAGGTAATGCGTCTGTTGTTGAAAGAGGTGCGACAATTTTATATACACCCGCACGTAAATTAGAGAATGCAGCTTTACCATCTACAACTTCTGCACTCGCAATTTCTTGTGTGCCTTCCATCAAGCTTACTTTGACGTTATCTGGTAAGACTTGTCCATTTAAATTCACATTCACTTGTGCATCTTCATGAATCGCCGTATCAGCTAAATCTGATGATTTTACAAGTTCATAAATCGTAGATAAACCTAGTTTATCTTTGATGCGTTGTTGTTCCTCAGGATTAGTAATCAATGCTGCTAATGGGTATGTGAATGTATTATTGTAAGTGTCTAAATCATCTTTTAAAGCTTGTGGCATTTTCACTTTGTATAAATCAAAGTAGGCTGTGCCATTAATACCGTTATCAGCTAACCAATACGTTGTAATCCATCTCGGTACATCTTGTTCAAATGGTTTACCTGCTTTGCCCATATCCGCTTCTTCTTGACGAATACCTTTCCACATATCCGCAAAGCCTTCAATGCCCGTTAAACGCACCATTTTTGTCATGAAATCAAGACTGCCGCGGAAACCTGCATTATAGAAATTCATTCTTCCATCCATTACGCGATCATGGAAATCTTTCTGCATGCTTTCTTGTCTGCCTTCATAAGCCCAACCGTCTTTGACACCCATGATAGTCGTTTGATATTGGTTAGCTAAAATGTTGTTTTCAATTTCAATTAAATTCATTTTAGGATCGTACGTCATTGCACCATCATAACCATGACCGACTTCATGCAGTGCTAACCATCCTCTTTCAAGATAACCTGACATAGATGGGTTATTAGATCCCATATTGTTTGTTGAGTAATAGGCAAGACCTGGCCCATGAGCATCCGCAATCGTAAAGTATTTTTGGCCGACATTATAGTGGACAGAATTAATGTCATCATTTAAGCCAACCCATTTATCATAATGATTAATAACATCTTCGTAATAACCAATCATGTCATCTAAGTTCATAAAGCCCCATTGTCCTGGGTTTTTACCTAAGTTTGCGATGCGTTCACGGTCTACATTCGGTACTAAGAAAGCAATTTTATCGCCGTCTACATAACCATAGCTTGTATTACGAGCAGCCCAATCTGCATCGAACGCTGCTTTATCTCCACCTTTACGGTAAGTAGGCAGTGTGACGCCAGCATCACCTTCAACATAGTATTCTACAACTGGTTTTTTAGTTAAACCTGTTGGAATACGTACGAAGGCACCGCTATCCATAGTTGTAGAGATTTGTGTCCAGCTTCCATCTCTAGAAACTGTCGCATTACGAACTGTTTGTCTATCGTTAGTCATCAAATCTACACGTAAATCTTCTTCATTACTGCCTTGTGCTTGTCTGATATAGAGCTTTTTATTTTGCGGTACAATCAAGCCTAAGCTTTCTCTTGCTTGATAAATACCACGTTGCATTCTTGCTGTTCTTGCAGCTTCTGATTTTTCATATACAGGAATCTCTTTCGCATAAACTTGCTCATTAATTCCTTGGATTTTTTCAACAGGATGTGCGTTCGCAGCGGGTGCTGGTGCACTTGTATTCGTAATTGGTTGAGCAGGTGCTTCTGTCGTTGTTGTATCGGTAGTAGCGGCAGCTCTTGTCGCAACTTCAGCATCTGCAGGTTGAATAGCAGGTTCTGATGGCGTAACAGTAGTAGCTTTAACTTCAGTAGTCGCAGCTTCTTTTGGCGCATCTGTCGATGGCTCTGTTGCTTTTTGTGTATCAACTTTCGGCGCATCAGTTTGCGTTGTATCTGTTTTTGTAGGTTGTGATACTTCTGGTGCTGTTACAGGTTCAGGTTTTGTTGCTGTTTCGCTTGTTTGATTATCAACAGAAGGTTGTTGAATCGTAGTGTCTTGTGGAGTAGGAGAATCATTCACTGTTTCTTTTGTTGACGTAGAAACGGTTTCATTTGTTTGTGTTTTTGTTGACTCCGTAGTTGCAGTGTCACCGTTTGTTTCTGGTTGTGTTGTAGGATTTACAACAGCGGTATCAGTGTTTTCTGCAGCTTGTGCTTGTTGATCCAGGGATGTATAAACTAGTGTTCCAAATAGAACTGAAGCAATCCCTGCGCTAAATTTTCTAATGTGGTATTTATTTCGTAATTCTTTATCGAATAATACATCGTGTTGCTGTTTTCTAGGCATTAAATGTTTCACTTCTTTCGTGTGTAATTGTTCTACACAATTCTATCATTAATTTTTTGGAAGATGTAAAAAAACTTATTGATTTACACAAGTTTTACTAAAAATTTTAAAACCTTTTAAAAGAGATAACTTCCGACACACTTTTCAAAGCACTTGTGTTTAAAGCGTTTTCAACATAAAACAAAATCAATTAAAATAACTATCAATTCTCATATCAGTTTAAACATAGTAAAAGAACTCATCTTACTAGACTTATATTTCTTTGAAAATGTACAACATAAAACATGAAAAAACTTAGGATATTGTTCTATTTTCAAAACAGAAATCCCTTTATCGCTTGATATAATATGCTTGATATTAATACATACAAAAACACGCCCTCAACACAGCATAATCATATACTTTGTTAAGCGCGTGTTTTTAGTTAGTTATTTTATTCTAATTTGTTATTAACGTTGAGATACAACACCAATAATAATCCTAATAATACGATAGATTGGAGTAACACTGAGACAATCATGAATGTGTCATTGTCTAAAAATAAGAATACTATATCAGCCAATAGCCAAAAGAATGAAGCGAACACCGTATACATAAATACCTTTGTAGACTGTTCACCATACTCTTTTTGAGCCAGCATCCAATTCTCTTTATTTTTCTTAGACTTTCTTGTTCGAAATCCCCAAAAATGATTAATATCATCAGGCGGTACTTGTCGAAATAATTTTCCTAGTATCCATAGAAAAATACTGCTAGGAAATAACACCATACTTAAAACATCCCTTCTCTGTTTTCTATCTCAGTAGACGTTTCATATCATTTAAGAGAATTGATTAATTTAGCGCAGTAAACCAAAGAAATCTATTATTTTTAATTCTTTTTCTTAATATTATCCTCAAAAATCATATATTTATCTTTAATTCCAAGCGTTATTGATATAGTATTAGACATAGGCGCATTATCTCCTTAATTATTGGTGATAGGATACTTCTAATTATAAAGATAATTGCGCTTTTTTTGTATCAAAAATAGGACTAGTGATTATCACCAGTCCTAAATAGTATAGAGCCAAAAAACACGCCCTCAACTCAGCATGATCATATGCTTTGTTAAGCGCGTGTTTTTAGTTAGTTGTTTATTTACTTAATTATACGTTGAATCTGAAGTGAACAACATCGCCGTCTTGCATGATATATTCTTTACCTTCTAAACGCATTTTACCTGCTTCTTTCGCACCTTGTTCACCGTTATTTTCAACATAGTCGTCATAACTTGTTACTTCTGCACGGATGAAGCCGCGTTCAAAGTCAGTGTGGATGATACCCGCACATTGTGGGGCAGTCATACCTTTTTTGAATGTCCAAGCACGTACTTCTTGTACACCTGCTGTGAAGTATGTCGCAAGACCTAACAAGTTATATGTGCTGCGGATTAAACGGTTCAAGCCAGGTTCTTCGATACCTAAATCTTCTAAGAACATGTCTTTATCTTCGTCATCTAATGTCGCAATTTCTTCTTCAATTTTCGCACTGATGACAATAACTTCTGAACCTTCTTTGTCAGCGTATTCTTTAATTGTTTGAACTTTTTCGTTGTCCGCTTCATTCACTTCATCTTCACCAACGTTTGCGATATAAATCATTGGTTTTGATGTTAATAATTGTGCTTGTTTCACATATTTCGCATCTTCTTCATTGAACTCTAAGCTGCGAATCGGTTCGCCGTTTTCTAATGCTTCTTTAATACGTTCTAAAATGCGTACTTCATTCAACGCATCTTTATCTTTTTGACGTGCCATTTTTTCAAGACGTGGTAAGCGTTTATCTACAGATTCTAAATCTGCAAGTACTAATTCCATATTGATAACTTCAATATCATCTAGTGGATCTACACGACCAGATACGTGTGTCACGTTATCATCATCGAATGCACGAACTACTTGGCAGATTGCATCTACTTCACGGATATGAGATAAGAATTTGTTTCCTAGACCTTCACCTTTTGAAGCACCTTTAACAATCCCTGCAATATCAGTGAATTCGAATGTTGTAGGAAGTACTTTTTTAGGATTAACGATATCTGCTAAAGCATCTAAACGTGAATCCGGAACTTCTACAATCCCGACGTTCGGGTCAATTGTAGCGAACGGGTAGTTCGCCGCAAGTGCACCCGCTTTTGTAATTGCGTTAAATAATGTAGACTTTCCGACGTTTGGTAAGCCTACGATACCAGCTGTTAAAGCCATTAGTCATTCTCCTTCTCTTGTGTATCATGTGATACAAGTATTTTCTTTAATTTTTTATTAAACTCTGTACGAGGCATCATAATGCTTCGATTGCAATGTTCGCATTTAATTCTGATATCTGCACCCATACGAATTATTTTAAATCGGTTTGCGCCGCAAGCATGCGCCTTTTTCATCTCCACAATGTCATTCAGACCATACTGAGCTGCCATTTACAATCCTCCATCATTATGAATTCTTATTACTGAGATTTTTGTCCATTAAACTGCATCATAATAGGGGTTGGTGATTTAATTCCTTCTTGATTCAAGAAATTCGCAACCTCTTTACGTAAGATACGAGCGCCTGGCACAGTATTATTCGGTGTTGTTTCTGCCGCTATTTTCATGATATAAGCATTACCTGTTAAATCCTCGATACCAAGAATTTCAGGTTTTGAGACAAAGATAAAGTAATTGGAATGTAAGGATTCTAAGAAGTCTTTCAGCTTACTTTCTACCTTATCGACATTCTCTTCCATCGCAATCGGTACTTCTATCAATGCTTTACCGTTACTGATTGAGAAGTTGGTAATCTCTGACATTACACTGTTCGGCAACACGGTCAACTCTCCTGTATACGCATGTATACGTGTTGAGCGGATACCGATAGATTGAACTGTACCTTCTGTGATAGGTGCACCGTTCAAGTTGATTTTAACATAATCTCCCACATCAAATTGATTCTCAAATATAATAAAGAACCCTGTGATGATGTCTTTAACAATGGTTTGTGCACCAAAGCCGATTGCTAAACCGACTACACCAGCTCCGGCTAATAATCCTGTGACACTAATTCCGAATTTACCTAATATCGTTGTTAATACAATAAACCATACGACATAACGCACAATATTCTTCAACATCGCACTTAATGTATGAGATCGTTTTCTACCATGTGCATTGCGGTTTTGTAGTTTAAAGAACTGATCAATCGACTTATTGACTAAGTTGATAATAATCATCGCAACGACTACGTAGATGACAATCATGATGAGCTTGTTGAGTATCATTGCGTACGTTTCAGGCTTTGTAAACGGCTCAACGAGTGAGTTGAAAACACCTTGCATTGTATTCCAAAACGTATTCAAAAGTTCGTCCTCCTGTCATTTCACAACAATTATATATTTTACCATGAATACAACATAATTTCTTATGTTTCACTGTGTAATTGTTGAATCAAACGCTTAAATTCTTCTTCTGATTTGAATTCAAAAGTGATTTGTCCTTTATTTCGCTTAGTTGTGATGGCTACATTGGTACCAAAGCGCTCTTTAAGCAAGCGTTCCTGCCGTTCAATCATGCGCGGTTTCTTTGTCTTTTTCTTAGCATCATCTTCTGAAGTAGGTGAAGTCAGCTCTGCAATGTATTGTTCTAAATAACGCACACTCCACGCTTCTTTCATGACTTGTTTAGCGATTTGTTTCATTTTGGTTTCGTCTTTTAGTATTAATAATGTACGACCATGCGCACCTGATAATTTGCCGTCTTTTACCCACTCGGCGACAGCAGGCGGTAAATTCAACAATCGCAACATATTCGCGATATAAGGACGGGATTTACCTAAACGTTCAGCCACCTCTTTTTGTGTGATATGTAAATCATCCATCAGCTTGCGATAACTTTCCGCTTCTTCAATCGCATTCAAATCTTCCCGCTGCAGGTTCTCTATAATGGCGAGTTCCATCATCTCAGCATCAGACATCTCTTTGACTATCGCTGGTACTGAGTTCAAGCCTGCTAAATGAGAGGCTCTGAAACGGCGTTCACCTACGACAATATGGTAACCTTGCACCGTTTTGCGTAAGATAATCGGTTGTAAGACGCCATGTTCACGAATAGAAGCTGCGAGATCTGCTAATTTTTCTTGATCAAAATGTTTTCTAGGCTGATAAGGGTTTGGCCGAATTGCATCTAAATCGATATATTCTACATGTCCATCGTTCTCATTTGTTATGTCACGCACGTTCCAGTCACCTCACTTTCGTCACTAAAATAGTGTTACATTTTTAATTTTTGCTCCTCTCTTATTGTAAGGAAAATCATGAATGCAATAAAGGAATTTTCATTCTCAAATTGAAAAATAACGGCTGAAAAATGGCTTGATTCAAAAAAATTTTAAAAATTTTTCAGCAACGTCCAACCCTTGCTACGCTTATGTTTCTCTCGTTTTTAATTGTCAGTAAAAACCTACTATTCTGAAAATTCTGTTGACAAACAAAACAGAACCAATATACAATGTGGTCATCAACAAAAAACAAACCTTTCAACACGAAAGAGAAACAATTGAATATCGTCTTGAAACACGATAATAAGGAAAGTAGAACTTACACTGCTGACACAGAGAGCTTCTGTCCGCTGAAAGGAAGCACAGAAAGAAAGTTTGAAAATGGCCTTGGAGTGGTGGTGTCGATATGAGGCATCAACGGGGGCGCCCGTTATAGCGCTACAGTATTAACATTTTTGCATAATGGCGTACTGGAATGACGCACACGTTATTGTTATTTACAGCAACAGCTGATACATATAACGGAACCGACCTTCAGTAGCTGCCATGAACAGATTTAGCGTACTGGAAGAGGTTGCTTTAGCAATAAAGCAGCGAATTAAGGTGGTACCGCGAAGCTCAAGCTTTCGTCCTTTACATCCGAATCTTTTTTCGGGTTTAAAGGACGGAAGCTTTTTTTTCGTGGTCAGCTTCCCTCCTTAGTTCCAGAACTTCCGCAGCCAAAAGCAATCTCAATAACTAAAGGAGTGTATATGTATGTCACTATCATCAGAAACAAATTTAATTAAGTATCATCAATTCCCGCACATTTTAGCAGCCAACCCGCCACTTTATGACTCATCGACTTTCCCGACAGCATTGATTGGTTCAGAGGTCCCTTACGATTACGCAAGATCAGGCCACCCGAACCGAGCATTGTTAGAAGAAAAGCTTGCAGCACTTGAAGATGCCGAGTACGGTATCGCTTATAACTCAGGAATCGGAGCAATTTCAGCAGTTTTCTTCTTACTGAAATCAGGAGATCACTTAATTATTCCGAATGATGTTTACGGTGGGACATACCGCTTATGCGAACATGTTTTACCAGGATTTAATATCGAAGTCACAGCAGTAGATACGACAAACCCATTAGCAGTTGAACAAGCGATTCAGGAAAATACGAAACTAATTCATCTGGAAACACCGTCAAATCCATTATTTAAAGTGACAGATATTCAAGCCATTGCGGATGTCGCAAAGAAACATAATATCCTTGTTTCAGTCGACAATACATTCTTAACACCCCTATCACAAAAGCCATTGCATTTAGGTGCTGACATTGTGATTCATAGTGCCACTAAATTCTTAAGCGGCCACAGTGACTTAATTGCAGGGGCAGTTGTAACAAACAACGCGGAAGTTGCAGAATCATTACAATTCTTACAAAACACTTTAGGAAGCGGATTATCAGCTCAAGACAGCTGGACACTGACAAAGCATCTTAAAACGCTTTATGTACGATGGAATCAATCAGTGAAAAACACTGAAAAGATTGTTGAATTCTTAAAATCACGTCCTGAAATTACTGATGTATATTACCCAGGAAATGATGAAATCAATCAACGCCAAGCTGAAAATGGCGGTGCAGTACTTGGCTTCAGATTAAGCGAAGCAGAAAAGGTACCGACATTTGCGAAAGCATTAAAAATACCGCAAATCGCAGTCAGCCTAGGCGGTATTCAAACTATCGTCTCTCATCCAGCCACAATGTCACATGCTTCTGTTCCAGAAGATGTGCGTAACGAACGCGGAATTACGTTCGATCTCTTGAGACTGAGTGTGGGCTTAGAAGACCCAGACGAGTTGATTGCAGATTTTGAAGCAGCATTGGAGGAAGCATACTATGAGCCGGTTTCTACAAACTTTGAGCAAGAACGTATTAGTAGCTGACGGTGCAATAGGAACGATTCTCTACTCTGAAGGGATCGATACTTGCCCTGAAGCATATAATCTTACACATCCAAAGAAAATCGAACAAATTCATCGATCTTACATTGAAGCTGGTGCGGATGTCATTCAAACCAATACTTACGGTGCCAACTTCGAAAAGCTTCAAGCTTTCGGATTAGAACACCAAGTAAGAGACATCACACGTGCCGGTGTCAGAATAGCGAAACAAGCAGCCAATGAAGACACGTTTATTTTAGGAACTGTCGGAGGTTTTAAAGGCGTGAAACAAAATGACTTGTCGCTATCGACGATTTTGTATCACACAGATATTCAAATTGAAACACTGATTGACGAGGGTGTTGACGCACTCCTCTTTGAAACTTATTACGATTTAAACGAACTCTTGCAGGTAATCAGAGCGACGAAGAAAAAGTACAATATTCCAGTTATCGCACAGTTAACTGCTTCAAGCACCAACTACTTGCAAGACGGAACAGAAATTAACGAAGCACTTAAACAAGTTGAAGCAGAAGGTGCAGACGTTATCGGCTTGAATTGCCATCACGGTCCGCACCATATGCAACAATCTTTCACACATATTGAGATTCCGCAACATGCGATTCTCTCATGTTACCCGAACGCAAGTCTCTTAGACTTTGAAGATTCTACAATTCACTACAGCGACAACGCTTCTTACTTCGGTAAGATAGCTGAAACGCTAGTGAAAGAAGGCGTACACTTAATCGGCGGTTGTTGCGGTACTACACCTGAACATATCCGCTTCATCAAGCAAGCGATTGAAGGCTTAAAACCAACTTTAGAAAAGAAAGTTATTCCGATCAGAAGAAAAAGTAATTACCCTTCTATTCCGGTCAAAAAGAATAACTTAACGACTAAAGTCAAAGCTGGTCCGACAGTCATCGTTGAACTAGATACACCAAAGCACTTAGATACAACGAAATTCTTTGCGAATGTCACAAAACTAGATAAAGCGAAAGTCGACGCTATCACACTTGCAGATAACTCACTCGCAACGGTACGCGTTAGCAACATCGCAGCAGCTAGTATTATTAAGCAGAATTACAACATTGAACCGCTGGTCCACATTACCTGCAGAGACAGGAACTTAATCGGTTTACAATCTCACTTACTCGGCTTATCACTGCTTGGTATTAACGAGATACTCGCGATTACAGGTGACCCATCTAAGGTGGGGCATCTGCCAGGTGCGACGAATGTTTATGATGTAAATTCAAGAGGTTTAACTGAACTCGCTGTTCGTTTCAACCAAGGACTTAATATTGACGGCGGCGCATTGAAAACGAAAACGAACTTCAATATTGCCGGTGCGTTCAACCCGAACGTCCGCAAGATGGAAGCAGCGGTGAAACGCTTAGACAAAAAAGTAGACTGCGGTATGAGTTACTTCATTACACAGCCTGTCTACACTGTCGAGCGTATTCAAGAAATTGCTGAAAAGACAGCACATCTTGATACCCCATTCTTTATCGGTATCATGCCAATAACAAGTTATAAAAATGCAACATTCTTACACAATGAAGTCCCTGGCATTTCATTGCCAGATGAAATATTAGATCAGTTCGAAGCGGTTAAAGATGATAAACAAAAAACCAAAGAACTGAGCTTGCGCATCTGTCGCAAATTGATAGATGAAGTTATCAAACACTTTAATGGACTCTATATCATTACACCATTTGAACAAGTAGACTTTTCACTCGAACTTACACATTACTTTAAAAAACAAACTGCAAAAAATCAGGAGGCAATAATATGACAATTACAACAGCTAATATCGGATTCCCACGTTTAGGACGCAAGAGAGAATGGAAGAAAGCAATCGAAAGTTACTGGGCAGGTAAAACAAACTATGATGAATTAACAACAACATTAAACGACCTGCATAAAGAAAACTTATTATTACAAAAACACTACAGCATTGACAGCGTACCTGTTGGAGACTTCTCATTATATGACCACGTATTAGACGTATCATTATTATTCAACATCATCCCAGAACGTTTCCAAGGTCAAGAAGTCAACGATGATTTATTATTCAATATCGCACGTGGTACAAAAGAAAATGTCGCAAGTGCCTTAATTAAATGGTTCAACACAAACTATCACTACATCGTACCTGAATGGGACAACGTAGAACCTAAATTAAACCGCAACGTTTTATTAGAACGTTTCGAATTCGCTAAACAATTAAACGTAAATGCACACCCAGTGATTTTAGGTCCTGTAACATTCGTTCAATTATCACGCGGCGGCGATCAAACATTTGAAGAGAAAGTTGAAGCATTGCTTCCATTATACAAAGAAGTATTACAATCACTTGTTGATGCAGGTGCTGAATACATTCAAATCGACGAACCTGTATTAGTAACTGATGATGCAGAACAATTACAAGACGTTACACGTCACGTCTATGAATACTTCGATAAAGCTGGGTTAGCTGATAAATTAGTCATCCAAACTTATTTCGAACATGTAGATTTAGACTTTGTGAATAGCTTACCTGTTAAAGGTTTCGGTTTAGACTTCGTACATGACGGTGGTAAAAACCTTGAACAAATTAAAGCAGGCAAATTATCTAAAGACAAAGCATTATACGCAGGTATTATTGATGGCCGTAATGTATGGGCTGCAGATATCGAAGCGAAAAAAGAATTGATTGAAACTTTAGAAAATTATACTGATGAGTTAGTTATCCAACCATCATCTTCATTACTTCATGTTCCTGTTTCATTAGACGATGAAGAATTAGATGAATCAATTGAAGAAGGTTTAAGCTTCGCAACTGAAAAATTAGACGAATTAGACGCTTTAAAACGTGTTATCAATAATGGAGACAGCGAAAAATACGATAAATTAAAAGCAGCTTACGAGCGCTTCCAAAACCAAGCATTCAAAAACCTTGAATACGACTTTGACAGCGTACGTACACAACGTGAGTCAGCATTCCCTGAACGTAAAAAAGTTCAAGATGCACGCTTAAAATTACCAGAATTACCAACAACTACAATTGGTTCATTCCCACAAACGAAAGAAGTTCGTAAAAAACGTGCTGACTGGAAAAACCAACGTATCAGTGATGAAGAATATAACCAATTCTTACGCGATGAAATCGCACGCTGGATTCAAATCCAAGAAGATATCGGCTTAGATGTATTTGTACATGGTGAGTTCGAACGTAATGACATGGTTGAGTTCTTCGGTGAACGTTTACAAGGCTTCTTAGTTACAAAATACGGTTGGGTTCAATCATACGGATCTCGTGCTGTTAAACCACCAGTTATCTATGGAGATGTTAAATGGACTAAACCAATCACAGTGGAAGAAACAGCTTATGCGCAAAGCTTAACTGACCACCCTGTAAAAGGTATGTTGACTGGTCCTGTAACTATCTTAAACTGGTCATTCGAACGTGTAGACATCCCACGCCATGAAGTACAAGACCAAATCGCTTTAGCTATCAACGAAGAAGTTTTAGCATTAGAAGATGCAGGCATAAAAATTATCCAAGTAGATGAACCAGCATTACGTGAAGGTTTACCATTACGCTCTGAATACCATGAAGAATACTTGAAACAAGCGTTACGTTCATTCCGCTTAGCAACATCTTCAGTGTCAGATGCGACGCAAATCCATACGCATATGTGCTATTCTCAATTCGGCGAAATCATCCATACTATCCACGACTTGGATGCAGATGTTATCTCAATCGAAACATCACGCAGCCATGGTGCTTTAATCAAAGACTTCGAGGATGTAACGTATGATTTAGGTATCGGATTAGGTGTATATGATATCCACAGTCCACGTATCCCGACTGAAGAAGAAATCACAGTCGCAATCAACCGTGGTTTACAAGAAATCGACCGTTCATTATTCTGGGTTAACCCAGACTGCGGTTTGAAAACACGTAACGAAGATCAAGTAAAAGAAGCATTAACAGTATTAGTTTCAGCAGTTAAAAAATTAAGAAACAAAGAAGGACAAGAAACAGCTTAATTCACTTGTCATGAGTGATTTACGAGTGAGCCCGCAGTCTTAAAACTCACTCGTAAATACACTTATATCAGCCCTACAATTTTAAGCAGTCATGAGGTGTTTATAATGAGTTATCCTTTATGGGATCAGCTGAAAAGTCTAAAAGAAAGTGAATGGGTCGATTTAACCCATACCTTTGACACAGACAGCCCACATTTCAGCGCATTAGAAGCTGCATATATTGATACAATCAGTACCGTTGCAGAAGATGGTTATTTTGTACAAAGATGGAGTGTTGCCACACAATATGGCACACATATCGATGCCCCCATCCACTTTGTCGAAAACAGAAGATATTTACATGAATTAGATTTGAAAGAATTAGTGTTACCGCTTATCGTACTTGATTACTCTAAAGAAGTTGCGGAAAACCCCGATTTCCGTTTAACTCGCGATCATTTACTTGAGTGGGAAGCACAACATGGCCGAATCGAACCTGATACGTTCGTCGCATTCCGCAGTGATTGGTCACACCGTTGGCCGAATGTGGAGCAATTTGAGAATAAAGATGCTGAAGGTAACCCTCACGCACCCGGATGGTCACTCGATGCATTACAATTCTTACTTGAAGAACGCGGTGTACGTTCAGTCGGTCATGAAACATTCGATACAGACGCTTCAGTCGATGTCGCAAAACACGGCGATTTAATCGGTGAACGTTATGTACTCGGACAAGACACGTACCAAATTGAGCTCCTAACGAATTTAGACCGCCTCCCAGAACGAGGCGCAGTGATTTATACAATATGTCCAAAACCGGCAGATGCGCCAGGATTCCCGGTCCGTGCATTTGCGATTAAGCCAAACGCATAGTCATGGACCCGCGATCATCCATGACATGCAGCCATTATTAAATCTTAAAAACGAAACTCCTTTAAAAGTTATGAGTAAATACAATAAAAGTTGGCTACATTGCCCTGGGTCCACAGGAATTGGGGCAATGAATCGCCACTGTTCTTAACCCGATAAGAACAATTCTTTTCATAAATGTTACTATTTTGAACCCGATACAAAATAGTAAGTAAATTCCGATTACCCACTCTCCCGATAATGGGTAATCACTATACTCCTTTTTACTACTTATAAAAAAGCACTGAATATAAAGTACATGTCCCACCACCCCGTGAACAAAAAACTTTATATTCAGTGCTTCATTTTTGTTTAAAAAGATAATAAATAATAGCCGATTGCGTTAGAGCACAATCGACTATCTCATAAGCCTAGGTTGAATATGGCTTAGACCATACGCCTAACATTTTTACACTCAGCTACTTTCCAGAGTTCCTGAGTGTTTTTATTACAGTAATATCATAATACCTTTTGAAACTTCTTACAATCAATAATATACGTATAAACGTCTCTATAACAACGTTATGAGGGATTTTATTCACTATTTAAATAAAAGATTATTCTTTGTACATCGCACTAAGTGATTTCAACCGCTTCGCTGCTTCATCTAATTGTTCATCCTCTAACGCAAGTGATACACGAACATAATGACGTCCATTTTCACCAAATGGAATACCTGGCGCCACTAAAATAGATTGATCTTGAAGTAAGAATTCCACAAATTGTTCTCCGTCATATCCTTTTGGTGCTTTCAACCATAAGAAGATGCCACCTGTCATCGGTTCATAAGGGATGTTTCCTTCATCTAAAATCGCAGTGAAACGATCGTGACGTGCTTTAAAGACTTCACTTTGTTTATCTAAGAAATAATCATAGTTGTTAAGCGCAAATGTCGCCGCATCTTGAAGCGCACCAAACATACCCGCATGGTGATGTGTATGATATTTCTTCAAAGCTTGAATCACATCTTTGTTGCCGACTGCGAAACCGACACGATAGCCAGACATATTATAGCCTTTAGAAAGTGAATACACCTCGATTGCGACTTCTTTGCCTCCAGCTGTCTGTAGGATACTCGGATTTTTATGGTCAAAACCGAACGCTGCATAGGCAAAATCATGTACAATTTTCGTTTGTGTACCTCTGAACTTTTGAACTACATCATCAAAGACATCTTGTGTAACAGTTGATCCAGTCGGGTTATTAGGATACGTTAAATAAATCAATTTAGTCTGACTTAAGACTTCCCCTGGCACTTTATCAAAGTCAGGTTGATAATATGGTGGTTCTAACTCTAACGCATAAGGTTTCGCATCTGCGAACAACACCCCTGCTAGGTAATCTGTATAACCTGGATCTGGCAATAAAACGTAATCTTCAGGGTTAACAATACAATTCGGCAAACCTACTAATCCATTCTTTGTGCCATATAAAATACAGACTTCATCATCTTTATCCAATTCAACATTATATTGTCGTTTATAGAAATCAACAATTGCTTGCTTAAAGCTTTCTTTACCATGAAACGCACCGTACTTTTGGTTTTCAGGCACACGTAATGCGTTCGCAAATTCATCGACAATGCCTTTAGGTGTTTCCCCATCTGGGATGCCTACTGCCATATTGATGAGAGGAAGCGGACCATGTTCTATCTTTCTCCCCATTGTTTTTCCGAAATAACTATCTGGTATCTTCGCTAATCTTCTTGAAATCACCATTTAAGTTCCCCCTTTGTTTGATGCTCCTATTAAAAAAGCTATATATCACCTATAAGCGACATATAGCTTTCTATGTATATGGCACCTATCTTTCAAGTTATACTTGTTGGATGTAGCACAGTCAGATTCAATGCCTGGATCTTCTGTTGCTGAAGCGTCATCGGGCCAATTCCCTCTACTTCTCTAGATAAGTTTTAATGACTTCTATTGTACTAAAAATTCTGACATTTATCAATTTAAGTTAAAATGAAAAACTCTACAGCTCACTAAAAGCCGTAGAGTCAATATTCTTTATTCAGGTTGGCCTTTTGAATCAAATTTCTCCACTGAACCATCCGCATTCACAATGTATGATCCTGCTAAATCACCTGATTTATCTACAAATGAGAAGCCCCAGCTTCCATCACTCTTTTGTTCAGGTTCTTTATACGTATACGTGCTTGTATCTAGTTTGTGACCTTCATATTCTTCTACTTTATCAATGACATTCGCACGTGTGACTTGACCTTCAGAAGTAGATGAATGACTTTCAGAGCTTGAATTACTGTTACTTTCTTGTGCTGCTGATTGTGCATCTTGATTTGTGATTCGGATTAAATTTGCCACTTGTTTAAAGTTCGGTTCATCTTTGTATTGTTTATATAGATCTTTAATATTATAAACTGCTCCCATGTTTGCTAATTGTTGATATGGATTGATACCTTGTGTTCCTGATACCAACACTTGTGTATCACTCACACCAATAACTGCCGCAAATGGACCTTTAGAGTTAGTTGTGCCATAAATCACCATATTTTGAGGTTTATTTGTTACGATTTCAGAACTACCTGTATAAAGTGTTAATTGCTGAATTTCTCGTTGTCGCGAACCGCCATTCGTGTTTTGGACATAGCTGTGGTTTAATAATTCATTTGCTGTCACTGTAAATTCAGCTGATTTAGGTGCGTATAACGCCAAAGCGACCTTTTCTTGTGGTGTCAGTTGGCTGACAGCTTGTTCTGTCGTTTGTTTATGAGTATGTGATTTTTCATGTTTTGTTGTTTGTTCATGCTGTGTATTTTCTTTTTTCTCTGCTTTTTGATGATTTGTTTTTTCTTTTTCTTCGTGTTTTTGCGTATCTTCTTGTTTTTCATTTGAGCCGCAACCTGCCAATAATATTGAAAGTGCTGCAGCGGTAGTCAATACATGTTTAAATTTCATAGATAGCTTGCTCCTCTTTGTATATTTGAATATATAATTTCATTATATAGAAGGTACGGGACACATATTGTCCTGAATTAAAAGAAAGTGATCGAGTTAAGTATGATTATTTATTACTCTTTCAAAAGACACTCTGACAATTTTAATTTAAAAGTTTAAATAAAGAGGATTTTTTACCATAAGTAGCCGACCCTACCAAATACAAAAGTTCTGCAGTATTATACTGCAGAACCAAGTACTACTCTGGTGGCGTACCAAAGTTATCTAGTTTTTCTACTTTTCCATCTTTATCAACTGAATAATTATACTGTGTATGTGTTTCTAAATTTCTAAAATTAACAGTCCATGTATGATCCAATGTGTAATCATCAACGAAATGTCTTTTAGGAGGCCCATTAAATTCATATTTTCGTGGATCTAGTTTATGTCCTATATATTCTTCTACCTTGTGTATTGCAACTTGACTATTCATGTTACCATCTGGTGTATATACATCACCAGGACTTAACTTTCTTCTTTGTTTATTATTTGAAGTAGCATTATCTGTTTCTTTAGAAGAAGATGCATTATCACTCTCTGGATTCCTCACTGATTCGCTTACTTTAACCAAACTTACGACCTTTTTAAAGTTTGGATTATGACCATATTGTTTGTATAAATCTTCTAAGTTATAGATATGAGTCCCTCGATCTTTTAAAATTTCATCATAAGTCTTAGGACTTTGACTACCTGCAATAATAATCTGGTTTCCTGTAAAACCAAATAGCTCAGCAAAGTTTTGCTTAGTTTCTTCAGGTTCATAAAATTTTACGTTTTGTGGCACATTTGTAATTCTTTCAGGTAACATTTTATTTAAATGATACTCTTGAATAGATTGTTTTGTTGCCTCATCGCCTAACATCTTACCAAGAGCTACACCGTGCGTATATCTTATATATGAATGATTCAATAACTCATCAGCTGATATCATATAATTTGTTTTTTCTTGTGGTAAAAACATTGCTAAAGCTATTTTCTCATTGATTGTTAATTGGCTGACTGCCTTCTCTATTTGTTGCTCATCTTTGTTTGCTTCATTTTCTTTTTTGGAAGTTGATTTGTGTTCACTTTTTTTATTATCCGTTTTACTTTTTGCTTCTTGCTTTGCAGAATCATTTTGTTTTTCATTGTGACTGCATCCAGCTAATAAAAGGGTTAAAACTACTGCTGAAGTAAATAAATGCTGTAATTTCATAGATGTCTTAATTCTCCTTCACTTTCAATATCTCATCCTTTTCTATTATATACAAAAAGCTATTAGTTGTTCACTTTTTATTTAAGAAAATAAAAAAACCACTCGCAACGAGGCGAATGGTTGTTAACGTTTATATACTCTGATTTTAATTTCTAAATAATCATCGTGGTCGCGTTCTTTTTGTTCGACACGGATTCCACTTTGTTCGATAGTTTCAAAGCTGTTTTGTAGAGTTTCGCGTGCTTTCGTCAAATCTTTGGCGAATTGAAGCGGCACAGCTTTAACTTTTTCAGGTCCTACTTTGGCTTTGACTCTCGCTTCTGTTTGTTTCACGTTCAAGTGTTGATCAATAATAATTTGGACCATTTCTTCTTGTTCTTCGTGAGATAAACTTAACAAAGCACGTGCGTGACGTTCTGTAATCTTGCCTTCTGAAAGTTTCGTAAGCACTTTAGGAGCAAGTTTCAGTAAACGCAGTTTGTTTGCGATAAAGCTTTGGCTTTTACCGACACTTTGTGCTAATTCACTTTGTGTTGTGTCTCCAAGCTCTAACAGTTTCTGATAGGCTTCTGCTTCTTCAACTGCTGATAAATTCTCACGTTGAATATTTTCTATTAAAGCGACGACTGCTGTTTCTTCATCCGTCATATCACGAATAATCACATCTGCATAAGCCATATGAATACTGCTCATAGCTCTGAAGCGACGTTCCCCAGCTATGATTTCATACATTCCTTCTTCAATCGGTCGTACCACAATCGGTTGTAGCAATCCATGTTCTTGGATGGATTCCGCAAGTTCATTAATCTTGCTTTGATCAAAGACTTGTCTTGGTTGATAGCGGTTCGGCACAATCTTTTCAATTTGAATTGATTCAACATGATTATTGCGTTCATCTTCAGTAGCGCCTGTCATTTCTTCATCTTTATTTGTTAAACCGAATAGTTTAGAAAAAGGCTTTTTCATTCCGCAATCTCTCCCTCTAAATATAATTATATACTAATATTTATTTTTATTTTAGTAAAGGAGATTTGTTAGGCGTTCCGGCTTTTCTCGGATATTTTTTAGGCGTTTTACTACGCTTTTCAATGATAATAATTTGACGCTCACCTGCATCTTCAGGCAATTCAAAAGTTTCGATCGCTTCAACTCTGCCGCCGAAGACCCCAATCGCAAAGCGTGCTTCTTCTAACTCTTCTTCACCTTTAGAAGATTTCATCGCTACGAAATGACCGCCTGTTTTCACTAACGGCAAGCATAACTCACTTAACACTGTCAGACGTGCAACTGCACGTGCTGTCACAATGTCATAAGACTCCCGGTTGTCTCCACGGGTATTCCCAAAGTTCTCTGCACGTTCATGTACAAAGCTGACACCTTGTAACCCTAAAGCATCGGCAAGATGATTTAGGAATTGGATACGTTTATTCAACGAATCTACAATTGTCACTTTCAGCTGTGGAAAGACAATTTTTAACGGGATACTTGGGAACCCAGCACCAGCACCTACATCACAAATGCTGAGTTCTTTTGTCATATCCACATAAAATGCGGCTGTAATTGAATCATAGAAGTGTTTCAAATATACTTCTGATTCATCTGTAATGCTTGTTAAGTTCATTTTTTCATTCCACTCTACAAGCATTTCATAATAAGTTTGAAACTGTTGTTTTTGTTGGTCGTTCAATGTAATGCCGTGTGTTTCTAGCTTGTTAGCCAACCATTCAACACTCATTTATTTCACCCTTTCAAGCTTACCTTGTTCTAGATAAATCAGTAAAATTGAAATATCAGCAGGGTTAACGCCTGAAATACGTGACGCTTGTGCAATGTTTAATGGTTTAACTTCTGCTAATTTTTCACGTGCTTCACTTGCTAAGCTGTCAATTTTACTATAGTCCAAGTCGTGTGGAATTTTCTTCTGTTCCATACGTTTTACTTTTTCTACTTGTTGTAATGATTTATTGATATAACCTTCATATTTCGTTTGAATTTCAACTTGTTCTTCAACGTCAGCTGGGATTTGATGTTCTTCTTCTAAGATATCAAGGATTGCTTGGTAATCCATTTCTGGACGACGTAGTAATTCAATCGCTAAGATACCGTCTTTTAGTGGAGAACCGTTACGTGATTTAATCACAGATTGTGTGTGTTCATTCGGCTTAATACGAATGTTAGATAAACGATCAATTTCAGCTTGGATTTGATCACGTTTTTCATTGAAACGCGCGTAACGTTCTTCTGAAATCAAGCCTAATTCATGACCTAGGTCAGTCAAACGTAGGTCTGCATTATCGTGACGTAATAATAAACGATATTCTGCACGTGATGTTAATAGACGGTAAGGTTCATTCGTACCTTTTGTAATCAAGTCATCAATTAAGACACCAATATAAGCATCAGAACGACTTAATACTTTTTCGCCTGTGCCTAATACACGTCCTGCCGCATTAATACCCGCCATTAAACCTTGGCCAGCCGCTTCTTCATAACCTGAAGTTCCGTTAATTTGACCTGCAGTGTATAAGTTTTTGATTTTCTTAGTTTCAAGTGTCGGCCATAATTGTGTCGGTACTAATGCATCATATTCAATTGCATAACCCGCACGCATCATATCTGCTTTTTCTAAGCCAGGAATCGTTTGAAGCATTTCACGTTGTACATGTTCTGGCAAGCTTGTTGAAAGACCTTGAACATATACTTCGTTCGTGTCACGACCTTCTGGTTCTAAGAATAATTGGTGACGTGGTTTATCATGGAAACGCACGTATTTATCTTCAATAGATGGACAGTAACGTGGCCCTTTACCTTTAATCATACCTGAGTACATCGCTGACAGATGTAAGTTGTCATCGATCACTTGGTGTGTCTTATCATTTGTATAAGTTAACCAGCATGGTAATTGATCTAAGATATATTCAGTTGTATCGAAACTGAATGCACGTCCTACATCGTCACCTGGTTGAATTTCTGTTTTATCATAATCAATCGTTTTTGAGTTTACACGTGGCGGTGTACCTGTTTTGAAACGTACGACTTCAAAACCAAGTTCACGTAAGTTATCCGCTAGTGTAATAGATGGTAATTGGTGGTTAGGGCCGCTTGAATATTTCAAGTTACCTAAAATAATTTCACCGCGTAAGAATGTACCTGTTGTGACGATAACGGCTTTTGAACGGTATTCTGTACCAATATTCGTACGCACACCTTTAATTTCGTCATCTTCAATAATTAATTCATCTACCATTCCTTGCATGATATGCAAGTTTTCTTCATCTTCTAATACACGTTTCATTTCACGTTGGTATAAAGCTTTATCTGCTTGTGCACGTAATGCACGTACTGCAGGTCCTTTACCTGTATTCAACATACGCATTTGAATATGCGTTCTATCGATTGTTTTAGCCATTTGACCGCCGAGTGCGTCGATTTCACGAACAACAATTCCTTTAGCTGGTCCCCCTACTGATGGGTTACATGGCATAAAACCAACGTTATCTAAATTAATTGTCAGCATCAATGTGTTGGCGCCGCGTCGTGCAGAAGCAAGTCCTGCTTCAATACCGGCATGCCCAGCACCGATGACAATTACATCATAATCCAAAGCCATACTTTGTCCTCCTTTTTATTTTCCGAGACAGAACTGACTGAATAACTGGTCAATCAATTCGTCACTTGCAGAAGCACCGATAATCTCTCCTAAAATCTCCCAAGTTCTAGTTAAATCAATTTGAACCATATCCATAGGAATACCAGCTTCTGCTGCATCTATTGCATCTTGTATCGAGTGACGTGCTTGTTTCAGCAATGAAATATGTCTTGAGTTTGAAACGTAAGTCATATCTTGGTTTTGAACTTCACCGCCGAAGAACAAGTCACGAATTTGTTCTTCTAATTGATCAATGCCTTCTTGTTTTAACATAGATGTTTCAATGACTGGCATATCTCCGACCATATCACGAACTTCATCTAAATCAAGATGTTGTTCTAAATCTGTTTTATTCACAATCACAATCGCATCTTCATTCTTAATGACTTCATATAATTTAACATCTTCTTCTGTTAATGCTTCATTGTAGTTTAAGACAAATAAGATTAAATCTGCTTCACTTAAAGCTTTGCGTGAACGTTCCACACCGATTTTTTCTACAATGTCCTCAGTCTCACGGATGCCTGCTGTGTCGACGAGACGAAGTGGTACACCACGCACATTGACGTATTCTTCTAAGACATCCCGTGTAGTACCCGCAACTTCTGTCACAATCGCTTTATTGTCTTGAATTAAGTTATTCAACATAGAAGACTTACCGACGTTAGGCTTACCGACTATAACTGTCGAAAGTCCTTCTCTCATGATTTTACCCTGTGTACCTGTTGCTAAAAGACGATCGATTTCTGATTTGATTTCTTCTGATTTCTCTAATAAGAATTCAGTTGTCGCATCTTCTACATCGTCATATTCTGGGTAATCAATATTCACTTCAACCTGTGCTAGGATTTCTAAAATAGATTGACGTTGACGCTTGATCATATCACTTAAACGTCCTTCAATCTGATTCATCGCAACTTTAGACGCTCGGTCTGTCTTAGAACGTATGAAATCCATGACTGCTTCAGCTTGAGATAAGTCAATACGGCCATTTAAGAATGCGCGTTTTGTATACTCCCCAGGTTCAGCCATTCTAGCACCAGCTGTCATTGTAAGTTCTAATACACGATTAATCGTTAAGATTCCGCCGTGACAGTTAATTTCTACGATATCTTCTCTTGTAAATGTTTTTGGTGCACGCAGCACGGATACCATTACTTCTTCTACTACTTCATTCGTATCAGGATCGACAATATGTCCATAATTAATTGTATGCGAATCTACTTCAGCTAATGGTTTCTTTCCTTTATAGAGTTTATCAGTGATTTCGATTGCACGACTTCCTGATAAACGGACAATACCAATCGCACCCTCTCCCATCGGAGTAGAAATACTGGTAATTGTATCTAAATCCAACATGCTGCTTCGCCTCCTCTACTTAAATTTCTAACTCTATAATTGTAATGACTTTTATTGTAAATTGCCACATATGTGTTCGAATTCTATGGAGGTTAGACTGACGTTTGTCTGGTATAAGACTTCGGTTAGTCTACTTTATTCTCTTATTGAATAGTTTTGCAATTTTAAGTACATGCTCTAAACTTTTTTGAATTTCCAGTACAGTCATATCTTTTGCAGGTTGTCTTGCAATAACAATAATCTTTTTCGCAATCATATCTTCTTTATGTACTTTAAAGTTTTCTCTGATTGCTCTTTTAATACGATTGCGTGTCACTGCATTGCCGAGTTTTTTAGAAACACTGATTCCTAATTGAAAATGAGTCAAATTTTTATCTGGCATGACATAAACGACAAATTGGCGATTTGCGAATGACTTTCCTCTTCTATAAATCGTTTGAAAATCGCTATTTCTTTTAATGCGATATGCTTTTTCCACTTCCATCACTCACTTATTTTTCTATTCTTGCTGCTCCCCTACCCTATCATTAAGTTCTAGTGTAAAGAATCAGAACTGTATTTTCCAACCCGTGTATCTTTTTTACCTGCATGAAAGCAAAAAAAAGACCACTGATAGGTCAGTGATCTTATGCTGATAAAACTTTACGGCCTTTGCGACGACGACGCGCTAATACTTTACGGCCATTTTTAGTGCTCATGCGTTTTCTGAAACCATGAACTTTACTGTGTTTACGTTTATTTGGTTGATAAGTACGTTTTACCATGTAAAAACACCTCCATATCGAATCTATCTTCATTTATAGTCGCTTTCTCATCTTAACAATGTGATGAGAGTCTTGGAAAAGATCTGCATCTACAGCCTCATCTAATATAACCGAGATATTACAGCCTTCTACCAAGTATCACCGAAGTATTTCTACGGTGTCTGCGAAAGGTTAAGCATCTATATCAAAAGGCTTACCTTACTTAGTTCAATTATCAATATCTTAGTCATAATTCAAGCAACTACTAAAATATAACAAATTCAACCTTATAAAGCAAGTACATTTTAAGTGAGATATATTCAAAAAGTTATCCACTTATTCACAGATGAACAGTGACATTCTGTGGATAATTATGTTACTATACACAGACGTTTGCACATAAAAACCACATATCCACAAGAGTTTGACAGGTAGATTTGTTAATAAGTATAATTGTGTGGATAAGTCTTGTAAGGTTTGATAAATAAACGGTTTACAACTTACAATTATCAACATTTTTTCTGTGTATAACGCAAAATTAAATAAAGTTATCCACCGATTGTGATTAACTTGTGGATAATTATTAACAGCCTGTGTGGAAAGTTATCCACGGGGTGTGATTTTGTGTATAAGTCAAAAAAATTTTAAAGAAAGATGGAGTTTATATGTCAAAAGAAGAAATTTGGGAAAAAGTTCTTGAATTAGCTAAAAGCGAATTGGCAGAAGTCAGTTACTCAACTTGGTTTGAGCCTCCAAAAACAAAGCTGATCGACATCGAAGATTCTGAAGCGATTATTTTAGTCGAAGATAACTTCATTCAAAATTTTCTAAAGAAGCAATACATGGATATTGTAGAAAATTTATTCGAAAAAGCGATTGGAACGCCGCTTAAACCTCGATTTGTCATTCAAAGCGATTTAACAGCTGATAAAAAACTTAAAGATGATCAAAAAGACAAACAGCCAGAAAAAGAAACGGAAACTCCTGGTTTCCTAAACAGCAGCGAAGATCAATTTAACGCACACAACACATTCGAAACTTTTGTTATCGGACCTGGGAACCGCTTCCCTCATGCTGCAAGTCTTGCAGTCGCGGAAGCACCCGCAAAAGCTTACAACCCACTCTTCATCTACGGAGGCGTAGGTTTAGGCAAAACTCACTTGATGCATGCTATCGGTCATTACGTTCTACAAAATAATAAAGATGCGAAAGTTATCTACACATCAAGTGAAAAATTCACGAATGAATTTATTAAATCTATTCGTGATAACGAAACGGAACAATTCCGTGAAAAATACAGAAACATTGATGTTCTATTGATTGATGATATTCAATTCATTCAAAACAAAGAACAAACACAAGAAGAATTCTTCCATACTTTCAATGACTTACACCAAGCAGAAAAACAAATTGTGATTTCAAGTGACCGACCACCAAAGGAAATTTCGAAATTAGAAGATCGCCTGCGTTCACGCTTCGAATGGGGCTTGATCGTGGATATCACACCGCCTGATTATGAAACAAGAATGGCTATTCTGCAGAAAAAATTAGAGGAAGAAGATGTGGATATTCCATTAGAATCTTTAACCTATATCGCAAATCAAATTCAGTCGAACATTCGTGAATTAGAAGGTGCATTAACACGTGTCATCGCCTATTCAAGATTACAAGGTGAACCGATTACGACTGAACTGACTGCTGAAGCACTAAAAGATATTATTCAAACACCGAAATCTAAGAAAATCACAATTCAAGATATTCAAAAAGTAGTCGGTCAATATTACAATGTGCGCCAAGAAGATTTCATTGCGAAAAAACGTACGAAATCCATTGCCTATCCGCGTCAAATCGCGATGTATCTATCACGCGAACTTACAGATTTCTCCCTTCCTAAAATCGGAGAAGAGTTCGGGGGACGTGATCATACAACTGTGATTCATGCTCATAGAACAATACGGGTAGATATGGAAAAAGATCCGATTTTTAAACAAGAAGTGGAAAATTTGGAGAAAGAAATTCGAAATCAGTAAACATTTAAATAATTTTACTAGCAATTCGGGTAAAAATAAGTGAGAAATCAAAGCTGTTATAATACAGCGGACTAAATCGTCATTGTGGACAATGTGTAAAAGTTGTACACACCATACACAGTTTATCCACATGTGTATAACTTTGTGTGACAAGGTTTTAACTCGGTTATCCACTTATCCACAGCCCCTACTACTATTACTACGGTTTTAAAACCTATATAATTAAGTTATAAACGACTGGAAGGAGTTTAAAATTTATGATGGAATTCACGATTAAAAGAGACTATTTCATAAATCAATTAAATGACACATTAAAAGCCATTTCACCAAGAACAACATTGCCGATCTTAACGGGTATCAAAATCGATGCAAAAGAAGAAGGCATTATTTTAACAGGTTCAGATTCTGAGATTTCAATTGAAATTTCAATCCCTAAAGAAGTTGACGGAGAAGAGATTGTAACGATTGCTGAAACAGGATCCGTTGTACTTCCTGGTCGTTTCTTTGTAGATATTATTAAAAAATTACCAGGCAAAGATGTGAAGTTATCAACAAATGAGCAATTCCAAACATTGATTACTTCAGGTCATTCAGAGTTCAACTTGAGCGGCTTAGACCCAGATCAATATCCACTATTACCTCAAGTTTCTCAAGATGACGCAATTCAATTACCAATTAAAGTACTTAAAAACGTGATTGCACAAACAAACTTCGCAGTGTCCACCTCAGAAACACGGCCAGTTTTAACTGGTGTGAACTGGTTGATTCAAGATAATGAATTAATATGCACTGCAACAGACTCACACCGTTTAGCAGTTCGTAAACTTAAACTAGAAGACGAAGACATTGATAATAAAAATGTCATCATTCCAGGTAAAGCTTTAGCTGAACTTAATAAAATTGTCACTGATTCAGAAGATGACATTAATATCTTCTTCGCATCTAACCAAGTGTTATTTAAAGTCGGCAACATCAATTTCATTTCAAGATTGCTTGAAGGACATTATCCAGATACGTCTCGTTTGTTCCCAGAGAACTACGAAACAAAAATTGAAATGAGCAACAGTGATTTCTATCACGCGATTGATCGTGCCTCTTTACTTGCACGTGAAGGCGGCAATAACGTAATCAAATTAAGCACTGGCAATCAAGAAGTTGAACTTTCTTCTACATCACCAGAAATCGGTACGGTAAAAGAAGATGTTGATGCAAACAGTGTTGAAGGTAGCAGCTTGAAAATCTCATTCAACTCTAAGTACATGATGGACGCTTTAAAAGCAATCGATAATGACGAAGTAGAAGTTGAATTCTTCGGTACGATGAAACCATTCACATTAAAACCAAAAGATGACGATTCAGTTGTGCAATTAATCTTGCCAATCAGAACATACTAATCTCAAAAACAAAAGGTGACATTCACTTTAAAAAACGGAAATCCTCGTTGCAGGGTTTCCGTTTTTTTATGGCAGATTCAAAATAACAACGTGAAATTCATTTTAAAGTGTCTCAGATGTCGCTGAATGCACTTTAAAATTATTTAGGATAAAAATATCGATGCGCTTAAAATGTTCAATGTCACCTTTTAAAATGCGAAAAATGAGTGTTAAAGACGCTGAAAAATTCAAAATATGAGATTAACGTGAAAAAATGATGAGAAAACGCTAGATTTCAACCGCTCAAACATGAAATTTATTACGAAAAAAGGTATAATATATTAATGACCTTATAAAGAAATGGAGTGAGTGTGTTGACTGAAAAAATCATGGTTGAAGGTGACATTACTTTAGGACAATTCCTGAAAACTGAAGGCATTATTGAATCAGGTGGACAGGCAAAATGGTTTTTAAAAGATTTCGAAGTTTTCTTAAACGGCGAGCGTGAAACACGTCGTGGTAAAAAACTCGAAGATGGCGATCAAATTGAAATACCTGAAGTGGGTTCTTTTGTAATTGCTCATCAAGGTGACCAATGAAATTAAATGCACTCCAACTTGAAAATTATCGCAATTATGAAGAAGTCGCATTGGATTGCCATCCAGATGTGAATATTTTGATTGGTGAAAATGCGCAAGGCAAAACTAATTTATTAGAATCCATTTACACACTTGCATTAGCGAAAAGCCATCGGACTTCAAATGATAAAGAGCTCATACGCTTTGGGGCTGAGTATGCTAAAATAGAAGGTGAGCTGAGTTATCGACATGGGAAGATGCCATTGACCATGTTTATAACTAAAAAAGGCAAAAAGGTTAAAGTAAATCATTTAGAACAACATCGTCTGACACAATATATCGGACACTTGAATGTTGTTCTTTTTGCCCCAGAGGACCTGAATATTGTCAAAGGATCACCGCAAGTCAGACGTCGCTTTATTGATATGGAGCTAGGTCAGATGTCTGCGGTTTACCTGAATGATTTGTCTCAATATCAACGGATTTTGAAACAAAAGAACAATTACTTAAAACAGCTTCAGATTAAGCAGAAAACAGACCGCACAATGCTTGAGGTATTAAATCAGCAGTTTGCGGAGTATGCGCTTAAAGTCACTTTGAAGCGTGCGCACTTTATCGAGGAATTAGAAGTGCTTGCACAACCGATTCATGCCAGCATTACAGACAACAGAGAAAGCTTAGAGGTTAAATATCGTCCGAGCTTGAAGTTGTCTGATACTGAGGATGAAGCGGCTTTGTTTGAAGAAGTGCAGCAATTGATGGCTGACAATATGGACAGAGAAATAGAACGCGGCGTGGCCCTTTATGGTCCGCACCGTGATGATTTAGGTTTTAACGTTAATGGGATGGATGCTCAGACTTATGGCTCACAAGGTCAACAGCGGACATCTGCATTATCAATTAAGCTGGCTGAGATTGAACTGATTAACAAAGAAGTCGGCGAATACCCTATCTTATTGCTTGATGATGTGCTGAGTGAATTAGATGACTCTCGTCAGACTCACCTGCTGAGTACAATTCAAGATAAGGTGCAGACATTTGTGACTACAACGTCTGTAGAAGGTATTGATCATGAAATTATGAAACATGCAAAACTTTACCGAATCAATCAAGGTGAAATTATCAAGTGATAGAAAGTGAAGGTGGAAGCATTGTCAGATGTGAACAACACGGAAGATTATGGTGCTGGACAAATACAGGTATTAGAAGGACTTGAAGCCGTTCGTAAACGTCCAGGTATGTATATCGGATCGACTTCAGAAAGAGGTCTGCACCATCTTGTATGGGAAATTGTAGATAATAGTATTGACGAAGCATTGGCTGGCTATGCTGATACAATCGAAGTCATTATCGAGAAAGATAACTGGATTCGTGTAACAGATAACGGCCGTGGTATTCCAGTTGATATTCAAGAAAAAATGGGCCGTCCAGCAGTTGAGGTTATCTTAACTGTATTGCATGCCGGCGGTAAATTCGGCGGTGGCGGATACAAAGTATCAGGCGGTCTGCATGGTGTAGGATCTTCAGTTGTTAACGCACTTTCTGAAACATTAGAAGTGTTTGTACACCGTAATAATAAAATTTATAACCAAGCGTATAAACGCGGGGTTCCTCAATATGATTTAAAAGTGGTTGGCGAAACAGAACATACAGGAACTGAAATCCGCTTTAAAGCTGACCCTGAAATCTTTACTGAAACAACAACGTATCAGTATGAATTGCTTCAAAAACGTATTCGTGAGTTGGCTTTCTTAAACAAAGGCATTCAGCTTACTTTACGTGATGAACGCGGTGAAGAAGTAAAAGAAGACTCATATCACTATGAAGGCGGTATTAAATCTTACGTTGAGTTAATCAACGAGAATAAAGAGCCTTTATTTGATGAGCCGGTTTACTTACATGACCGTAAAGATGACGTGGAAGTAGAAATTGCATTGCAATACAACAGCGGTTTCTCAACAAACTTATTATCTTATGCGAACAATATCCATACTTATGAAGGCGGTACACATGAAGACGGCTTTAAACGTGCGTTAACACGTGTATTGAACAGTTATGGTATTCAACAAGGCATTATGAAAGATGATAAAGAGCGTTTATCTGGTGAAGATACACGTGAAGGTTTAACAGCGGTTGTCTCAATTAAGCACAGCAACCCTCAATTCGAAGGACAAACAAAAACAAAACTCGGCAACTCTGAAGTTCGTCAAATCGTAGACAGACTCTTCACAGAGGATATGGAGCGTTTCTTGTTAGAACATCCACAAGTTGCTCGTATTATTGTCGAAAAAGGTATGATGGCTTCTCGTGCACGTATCGCAGCTAAAAAAGCACGTGAAGTAACTCGTAGAAAATCAGCATTAGAAGTTTCAAGCTTACCAGGTAAATTAGCTGACTGTTCAAGTAAAAACCCTGAAGAGAGTGAAATCTTCATCGTCGAAGGTGACTCTGCCGGGGGGTCTACAAAACTTGGTCGTGATTCAAGAACACAAGCGATTTTACCGCTACGTGGTAAGATCTTGAACGTTGAAAAATCACGTTTAGACAGAATCTTAAATAATAATGAAATCCGTTCTATGATTACTGCATTCGGTACCGGTATCGGAGAAGAATTCGATATTTCGAAAGCACGTTATCACAAAATCGTTATCATGACAGATGCCGATGTGGATGGTGCGCATATCAGAACACTGTTATTGACATTCTTCTATCGCTTCATGCGTCCGTTGATTGAAGCGGGTTATGTATACATTGCACAACCGCCTTTATTCAAATTGACACAAGGTAAACAGAAATACTATGTCTTTAACGAACGTGAATTAGAGAAATTGAAATCTGAATTGAAACCGACACCGAAATGGTCTATTGCCCGTTATAAAGGTTTAGGTGAAATGGATGCAGATCAATTATGGGAAACAACAATGAATCCAGAACATCGTTCAATGTTACAAGTGACATTAGAAGATGCGATTGAAGCGGATTTAACTTTCGAAATGTTAATGGGCGATGTTGTAGAAAACCGTCGTCAATTCATCGAAGAAAATGCGGTTTACGCGAACTTGGATTTCTAATTTTGGAAGCTATGAATCAGCGAAACAGCTACGGAATTAATAACTTAAGGAGGCAATCTTGATGGCTGAATATCCTGAATCAAGAATAATTGAACGAAATATTAGTAACGAGATGCGTGAATCGTTCTTAGACTATGCGATGAGTGTTATCGTATCTCGTGCTTTGCCAGACGTCAGAGATGGTTTGAAACCGGTACATCGTCGTATTTTGTACGGGTTGAACGAACAAGGGATGACGCCTGATAAACCGTATAAGAAATCCGCACGTATCGTAGGTGACGTAATGGGTAAATACCACCCTCACGGTGACTCATCTATCTATGAAGCCATGGTACGTATGGCTCAGGATTTCAGCTATCGTTATCCTCTTGTAGACGGTCAAGGTAACTTCGGTTCCATGGATGGCGATGGTGCAGCAGCAATGCGTTATACAGAAGCACGTATGACAAAACTTGCGACTGAATTATTAAGAGATATCAATAAAGATACAATCAACTTTATCGATAACTATGATGGTACAGAAAGAGAGCCGGAAGTCTTACCGGCGCGTTTCCCTAACCTCTTAGTGAACGGTGCTGCAGGTATCGCGGTAGGTATGGCGACGAATATTCCACCTCACAACATGACAGAAGTCATCAATGGTGTATTAAGTTTAAGTCATAATCCTGATATCACAATCGCAGAATTGATGGAAGACATCACTGGACCGGACTTCCCGACTGCTGGTTTAATTTTAGGTAAGAGCGGTATCCGTCGTGCTTATGAAACAGGACGTGGATCTATTCAAATGCGTGCACGTGCTGAAATTGAAGAACGCGGCGGCGGTCGTCAACGTATCGTTGTGACTGAAATTCCGTTCCAAGTCAACAAAGCGCGTATGATTGAGAAAATCGCAGAATTAGTACGTGACAAGAAAATTGATGGTATTACAGACTTACGTGATGAAACAAGTTTACGTACTGGCGTACGTGTCGTAATCGATGTCCGTAAAGATGCGAATGCGAGTGTTATTCTAAATAATTTATACAAACAAACACCACTTCAAACTTCATTCGGTGTAAACATGATTGCCTTAATCAATGGCAGACCGAAATTAATTAATTTAAAAGAAGCATTGGTCGAATACTTAGAACATCAAAAAGTAGTCGTACGTAGACGTACAGAATACAACTTGAAAAAAGCTGAAGACCGTGCACATATCTTAGAAGGTTTACGTATTGCGTTAGACCATATTGATGAAATCATCACAACAATCCGTGAATCTGATACAGATAAAGTAGCAATGGAACGTTTACAAGAACGCTTCAAATTATCTGAGCGTCAAGCACAAGCTATCTTAGATATGCGTTTAAGACGTTTAACAGGTTTAGAAAGAGATAAAATTGAATCAGAATATAACGACTTAATTGCATACATTGAAGAATTAAGAGCGATTCTTGCTGACGAAGAAAAATTATTACAACTTGTTCGTGACGAATTAATCGAAGTCAGAGAACGATATGGTGATGAACGTCGTACTGAAATTCAACTTGGCGGTTTAGACCATATTGAAGATGAAGACTTAATTCCAGAAGAACAAATTGTAATCACATTAAGTCATAATAACTACATCAAACGTTTACCTGTTTCTACGTACCGTGCACAAAATCGTGGCGGTCGCGGTGTGCAAGGTATGAATACATTAGAAGAAGACTTCGTGAGTCAAATTGTCACATTGAGTACCCACGACCATGTATTGTTCTTTACGAACCAAGGACGTGTCTACAAACTTAAAGGGTACGAGGTGCCGGAACTCTCACGTCAGTCTAAAGGTATTCCAGTTATCAACGCAATTGAGCTTGAAAATGATGAAGTCATCAGTACGATGATTGCGGTGAAAGATTTAGAGAAAGAAGATGCCTTCTTAATCTTCGCAACGAAACACGGTATCGTGAAACGTTCATCTCTAAGCAACTTCTCACACATCAATAGAAACGGTAAGATTGCGATCAACTTCAGAGATGAAGATGAACTTGTAGCAGTACGTCTTACAGACGGCTCAAAAGATGTCTTACTTGGTACATCACGTGCATCACTTATCCGCTTCAAAGAATCACTCTTACGCCCACTTGGCCGAACAGCTGCCGGCGTAAAAGGTATCACTTTACGTGAAGGTGATGAAGTCATTGGACTCGCAGTCGCAAATGGCGATAGTGAAGATGAAGTATTAGTAGTCACTGAAAATGGTTACGGTAAACGTACACCACTTGAAGAATATCGTGTGTCTAACCGTGGCGGTAAAGGTATCAAAACAGCTACGATTACTGAGAAAAATGGTGATATCGTCTGCATCACAACAGTAACAGGCGAAGAGGACTTAATGATTGTCACAAACCATGGTGTGATTATCCGTATCGATGTCGGCGACATTTCACAAAACGGACGTTCAGCACAAGGGGTAAGATTAATCCGCTTGAGCGATGAACAATTTGTTTCTACGGTTGCGAAAGTTCAAGAAGAACCAGAAGATGAATTAGAAGGTACTTCTGAAGATGAAACAGAACCAGGTGAAAATGGTCCAACACCAACAATCAATGAACAAGTCGTAGAATCAGAAGATGATGACCGTACGATTCATACAGAAGAATTAGATGAAACTGTAGAAGAAGACGGTGAACGCACTGAATTAAGACAAGACTTCATGGATCGCGTGAACGAAGATATTGAAAACGCAGATTCAGAAGATGAAGATAACGAAGAAGAATAATTTAAGTGAATAGATAAAATAAAAGCTTTCTGCAAAACCACTAGGTTAAGCAGAAAGCTTTTTTATTACTCTTAATAGATTAAGTTTAATTTTATTTTTCTTCTAAACGCTTCATCGCATATGGGATTTCTGCGATTAAGTTTGATGGCGGAACAACGTACATTTCTTTAGATAAGTGTTCGCCAATATAACTATGCACATAAGTCGCAGTTTTAACCGCATAATCAAAGTCGTCAAACTGACCGATAAAACTTGTGATAATACCTGATAATGTATCACCCATACCGCCAGTGGCCATAGCTGGTGTACCAATCTCTAATTTGTACGTGTTATCTTTTAAATAGATTTCTGTGCCATGTTGTTTTAAGACAACTGCAGAGTGTATTTGATCTACAGCTTCACGGTTACGTTCATAAGTTTGTTCCTCAATTGGAATGCCGCTTAATCTTTCCCATTCCATTTGGTGTGGTGTGAACACAACATTTTGACACTTAGGTACTTCCACTTTTAATTTACTCATAATTGTAATCGCATCACCATCAATAATCAGGTTCTGATGCGGTTGGATATTTTGAAGCAAGAATGTCATCGCATTATTGCCTTTAAAATCTAAACCAAGTCCAGGGCCGATTAAAATACTGTCTGATGTTTCAATGAGTTTCGTTAACATCTTCGTATCATTAATATCCACGACCATCGCTTCAGGACAGCGTGAATGTAAAGCTGCATGATTCGTCGGATGTGTTGCAACTGTAATCAAACCGCTTCCGCTATACACACATGCACGTGCAGCCATGATAATTGCGCCGCCTAAATTTGCGTTTCCGCCAATTAATAAGATTCTGCCGTAATCTCCTTTGTGCGTCTCATCTTTTCGTTTTGGAATCGTAACATCTGTTAAAATTTCCACCATAATCCCTCCATAACCCATTCATTTTACACTTAAGCTTCATACAATGGAGCTTTAGGTTTTCGATGTATTTGATTATTTATAAAATTTAAGCACACCCCTGTCATTGGAGTGAGCCTTTCATACCTGTAATGTTGATTGTTTCTCAATGCATTACAACATCTTATACCTATCGTTTAGGTAAGTCAACACTTTCCTTGCGAAGACTTATTGAACGTTTTGTAAAGTCTTGTGCGCGTAAGGATGAACGGGTGAAGATTACCTTTGTTTAACTCATATTGTCTGGCTGGATAGAAAACTGTTATTTAAATTTAGCGTGCTAAACTAGTGACGTATTAACACACTACGGCTTTGGCAGAATCTATTGTCCTTCTAAAAATGTAAGCGTATACTTGGGATAATTGTATACATTTATTTTCTGAGGGGGTAATTCAATTGACACTAGAATTAAACGGAGCATCGCTCACAATTGAAGATATAAAAAAATTTTTACACCAGCAAGATAAGGTAACAATCTCATCTGATGCGATGGAACGCGTTAAACAAAGTCGTGCCATTGTAGAAGATATTATTAAAAATAAAGAAACGATTTACGGAATTACAACAGGCTTCGGCTTGTTTAGTGATGTCTTAATCGATTCGCAGCAATACAATCAACTTCAAGTGAACTTGATTCGTTCGCATGCTTGCGGTACAGGTGATCCGTTTTCTCATGATGTTGCACTTGTGATGATGATTTTACGTTTGAATACAATGTTGAAAGGTCATTCAGGTGTCACAACTGATTTAGTCGATCAATTAGTTTATTTTATTAATGAACGTATTATTCCGATTATTCCACAACAAGGTTCATTAGGCGCTTCAGGTGACTTAGCACCTCTATCTCATCTTGCGTTAGCTTTAATTGGAGAAGGCAAAGTCTTTTATCAACAAGAAGAAAAGGACAGTATTGAGGTCTTACATGAATTAGGTCGTGAACCGTTAGCGTTATCTGCCAAAGAAGGTTTGGCGTTGATTAACGGGACACAAGCTATGACAGCACAAGGTGTCATCAGCTGGATTGAAGCGGAAGCGTTAGCTTATCAATCAGAATGGATTGCATCGTTAACACATCAAGCGTTAAACGGTATTACGGATGCGTATCGTCCTGAAGTACATGATGCGCGTAATTTCCCTGAACAAAGTGCAGTCGCAGATCGTATGTTGTATTGGTTAGAGGATTCTCAGTTAACGACGACACAAGGTGAAATCAGAGTTCAAGATGCGTATACGTTACGTTGTATTCCGCAAGTTCATGGCGCAAGCTTTGAAACATTGAAATTTGTGAAACAACAATTAGAACGTGAAATGAATGCGGCGAATGATAATCCGTTAATCTTCCATGAAGGTGATGAAACATTAGTTATTTCAGGCGGCAACTTCCATGGTCAACCTGTTGCATATGCGTTAGACTTCTTGAAAATTGCGGTAAGTGAACTTGCGAATATCGCAGAACGTCGTTTAGAACGTTTAGTAAATCCACAATTGAATGGTGGTTTACCTGCTTTCTTAAGTCCTGAACCAGGCTTACAAAGTGGTGCGATGATTATGCAGTATGCGGCAGCGAGTTTAGTATCAGAAAATAAAACATTGGCGCATCCTGCGAGTGTGGATTCTATCCCTTCATCTGCGAACCAAGAAGATCATGTCTCTATGGGTACAATTGGTTCAAGACATGGCTATCAAATTGTGGATAATGCGCGTAGAGTGTTATCGATTGAATTAATTATTGCGTTGCAAGCGGTGGAATTAAAAGGTATTGATCAATTATCACCACGCTCACTTGAGAAATATGAGACGTTAAGAAATATTACGCCATCCATTACAGAAGACCGTCAATTCCATCATGATATCACGCAAGTATCGCGTTATTTACAGCAAGCAGCGTATACTGATGCAGAATGCAAATAACATGAATTTTTCTTGAATTCAGAAAAATTTTATATTTGAGTTGCAATTTAAATAACTATTTGCTATAGTGAAGTTAAGTTCATAAGACATTGTTCGCAGGATAAGTAATCCTAGTTATTAATTCCAGAGAGCTTATGGTTGGTGTGAATAAGCAATTAAGACTACGTGACGAATCTACCTGCATTTGAGAGAACAACCGGTTTAACCGTTATTTTAGAGAGAGTGCAGTGTGCATCAATTAATTTGATACATACTGTTAAATAGGGTGGCAACACGTAATACCACGTCCCTTGTAGGGGCGTGGTGTTTTTTTATTCTTTTTTCAGCTGCTCTAATTATATTATTAATTTAAATTTAAATACCCCGACACTTATTTTGAAAGGATGACTGACACATGTTAGATATTAAATTGTTTAGAAACGAAACGGATCGCTTGAAAGAGAAAGTAAGATTACGCGGAATGGACCCACAAATCGTGGACAAAGTATTAGAACTTGATGGTAAACGCCGTGAGTTAATCGGTAAAGCAGAAGAAATGAAAGCTGAACGTAACCGAGTAAGCGGTGAAATCGCTGAGAAAAAACGCAATCAAGAAAATGCGGATGATGTCATTAAACAAATGAGAGAACTTGGCGATAAAATCAAAGATATCGATACTGAGTTAAACAAAGTGGATGATGACTTACATTATAAATTATCTACAATCCCTAATATCATGCATGATGATGTGCCAGAAGGCGAAACTGATGAAGAAAACATCGAAGTGAAAAAATGGGGTACGCCTCGTGAATTCGACTTCGAAGCGAAAGCACACTGGGATTTAGTTGAAGAATTAGGTATGGCAGATTTCGAACGTGCTGCACGTGTATCTGGTGCGCGTTTCGTCTTCTTAACAAATGAAGGTGCACAGTTAGAACGTGCATTAATGAACTACATGTTAACAAAACATACAACACAGCACGGCTATACTGAAATGATGGTACCACAACTTGTGAATGCAAATTCTATGTATGGTACAGGTCAACTTCCAAAATTCGAAGAAGACTTATTCAAGATTGAAAAAGAAGGACTTTACATGATTCCTACTGCGGAAGTACCGTTAACTAACTTCTACCGCGAAGAAGTCTTGTCTGCAGATAAATTGCCAGGCAAGTTCACTGGACAGTCAGCTTGCTTCAGAAGTGAAGCGGGTTCTGCCGGACGTGACACACGTGGCTTAATCCGTTTACACCAATTCGATAAAGTTGAGTTGGTACGTTTTGAAAAACCTGAAGATTCTTGGGATGCATTAGAGCAGTTAACAAGCGACGCAGAAGCAATCTTAGAAGAACTTGAATTACCATATCGTCGTGTCATTCTTTGTACTGGCGACTTAGGTTTCAGTTCAAGTAAAACATATGACTTAGAAGTTTGGCTTCCAAGTTATCAAGATTACAAAGAAATCAGCTCATGCTCTAACATGACAGATTTCCAAGCACGTCGTGCTAACATTCGTTTCAAACGCGACAAAGATGCTAAACCAGAATTAGTTCATACATTGAACGGAAGCGGTTTAGCAGTAGGTCGTACGTTTGCAGCAATTGTTGAAAATTACCAAAACGCTGATGGATCAATTACGATTCCTAAAGCATTGGTACCGTTCATGGGCGGAAAAGAAAAAATCGGCCCTGCAACAAAATAAATGGGATCATCGAGTAGTTGGAAAACGAATTAAGATGATCCAACCTCGTTCCAATATATATATTTACCTACCACATGGACGCTATGCCTTACCAACATAGCGTCCTCTTTTTATATCGAAAATTAATATTTCCCGTCTTGTTATTTCCTGAAACATAAAGAAAAACCGACTACCCTCTAAGGATAATCGGTTGAAATAGAATAGTTTGAAAGTGTTGATGTTAAAGAGTTTGTACACGAACGGATGTCTTACTTCAGACAAGCGTCAGTCTAACTTTATCACTCTTGGTTTTGTGTTTCTGATTGCTCAGCGGTATCAACATATAGAAATGCGATGACACTCATAATACTTAGTGTCACAAATGCACAACCTAATGGAATCAGAAAATTTCCTGCGTTTAAAAAGATGAGACCTGTAATGCTCATTTTAATTAAGGCATGCAATACGAAACATAAAATGCTTGTGAAGAACAGCGCAAGACTGCTTCCAGCTAAGAAAACTTTCTGCATACTTCTGGTACTCCTTCTTCGTTTAAATCTTTTTTTATCACTCTCATTATAACGTGGTTTGCAATATATTACGATAGCGTTTTCGGGAATTAATAAAAATTTAACAAATGGATAGAGTCCAAGTCTTTCTTATTTAGTTAAGAGAGTGATTGAATCAAACTAAAAATGAAGATGATTAGAGTTGATGCGGTAGTGAGTAATAAAGCGATGATCGTCATTTTTTGATTTCTTACTTGCTTAGGTTTTTTCGTTTCAATAAATAAAATAATCATCGCTGCAATTAATAACAAACCTACAATAGAATATGTAACGATACTTCCAGCTGTCATAAAATCTCCTCCATAGTTGTTATAATATAAATACTTTATTTATTATATACCTCACTTTTCTAAAGGGAAACATTATAAAATATTGGGTATAGTTGATAAGATACAACTGAAGAAATTGAACTTTATCTATGCTGTTAAAAACATGTAGCAAGCTAGTGATATCAAGTAGGTGATTCTTGCCAACTATGTTAAAATAATTCTTATAGTTACTAAAGTATAGGAGTGGCGAATTTGTTTGCAAAAATAGACCTGAAGGCGACGCTACTTGCAACATTGGCATTGCTGATTATTGTGGCAGTCACCTATGTTATACCGGTTGCCGGACTCATCTTATTTTTTATTGCAACGGTGCCTGGTATTATTCTATGGCATAAGTCTATTATGTCTTTCGGTATTGCCGCACTGATTACAGTTATTTTAACTGTCCTGTTCGGAAGTGAGGGTGTACTGAGTTATATCATCTTCATTTTGATTTTGAGTTTGATAGTAGGGCAATTATTAAAAGAACGTACATCGAAAGAACGTATACTCTATATCGCAACTACATATATGAGTATCATCAGTTTGGCAGGCTTTATGCTGCTTCAAGTCTTCGATAAACTTCCGCTTTCACAAGTGCTTGTGAAACCATTTAAAGATCAAATGTATCAAGCAATGGCAATGAGTGGACTAGATGCTTCTTCACGTAGTGTGTTAGAAGAAGGTTTTAGACAATTAGCAGTTCAATTACCTAGTTATACGATTATCGTTATTTTTATTATGATACTCATTAACTTGATTGTATCGTTTCCGATTTTACGTAAGTTTAAAATAGCAACCCCAGTGTTTAAACCGTTATATGCATGGCAGTTTAAACGTGTACTCGCATACATTTATTTTATAGTATTGCTTTGTGTCATGTTCGCAACGCAACCTGGCACGTTCCAAAGTATCGTTTTAAATATGCAAGTTATCTTATCATTCATTATGTTCATCCAAGGTTTAAGTTTCATTGCTTACTTTGCGAAAGCGAAACGTATGCCGGTAGGTGTGGGCATTTTATTAATGGTTATAGGATTTTTACTGACACCTGTGATACCGATTATCGGCTTACTGGGTGTTGTAGATATTACATTCAATTTAAAACGATTTATTAAAAAATGATTTGAGGTGACAGAATGAATCGTCAATCTACGAAGAAAGCACTGTTTATTCCTTTCTTGCTTATGGTATTAACTGCAATCGCATTAGTTGTTGTTTGGTTTATCTTTAACCAATTGATTGCTGGTATCGCAACTGCAGTCTTACTTGTGATGATTATTATCAGTGCATCTGCGTTTCGTAATGCATTCATACGATTAGATCAATATGTAGATGATTTAAGCGGACAGATATCAGCTGGCAATAGTATCGCGATTAAAAGTTTGCCAATTGGCATCATTGTTCTTGATGAGAATGAAGATGTAGAATGGATGAACCATTTCATGTCTGAACGATTGGATCGTAATGTTATCTCAGATCCGATAAATGAAGTGTACCCGAACATTCTGAAACAATTAGAGAAGACGCAAGAGATTGAAATTACAGATGGCAATTATCATTATCGTGTGCGTTATTCAGAAGATGAACACGTCTTATATTTCTTTGATATTACCGAAGAAGTACACACGTATGAATTATATGAAGAGTCGAAACCAGTTATCGCAACCTTATTCCTTGATAACTACGATGAAATCACACAAAATATGAACGATACACAGCGTTCTGAAATCAACTCTATGGTCACACGTGTCATCAGTCGTTGGGCTTCTGAGTATGATATCTATTTCAAGCGTTATAGTTCAGACCAATTCGTAGCGTATTTAAACCGTCGTATTCTTGACCAATTAGAAGAATCAAATTTCGACTTGTTGCGAAACCTACGTGAAAAGAGTGTAGGTTACCGCGCACAATTGACATTAAGTATTGGTGTCGGTGAAGGTTCAGAGAACTTGATTGACTTAGGGGAATTATCACAATCAGGTTTAGACTTAGCCCTTGGCCGTGGTGGTGACCAAGTCGCAATCAAACATATCAATGGTAATGTAAGATTCTATGGTGGTAAGACTGACCCGATGGAAAAACGTACGCGTGTACGTGCCCGTGTTATCTCACATGCTTTAAAAGATATCTTGATGGAAGGCGACAAAGTTATCATTATGGGACATAAACGTCCTGACTTAGACGCAATCGGTGCAGCTATAGGTGTTTCACGCTTTGCGATGATGAATAACTTAGATGCTTATGTTGTATTAAATGAAGAAGATATCGATCCGACATTACGTCGTGTGATGGATGAAATTGATAAGAAACCAGAATTAAAAGAACGTTTCATCACATCAGATGATGCGTGGGATATTATGACATCGAAAACGACATTAGTTGTTGTTGATACACATAAACCAGAAATGGTATTAGATGAGAACATTTTAAATAAAGCAAACCGTAAAGTCGTGATTGACCATCACCGTCGTGGTGAAAGCTTTATATCTCATCCATTATTGGTATATATGGAACCTTATGCCAGCTCTACAGCTGAGCTTGTGACGGAACTCCTTGAATACCAACCGACAGAACAACGTCTGACAAGATTAGAATCAACGATTATGTATGCAGGTATTATTGTCGATACGCGTAACTTCACATTACGTACAGGTTCAAGAACCTTTGATGCGGCAAGTTACTTAAGAGCACATGGTGCAGATACGATCTTGACGCAGCATTTCTTAAAAGATGATATTGATACGTACATTAATCGTTCAGAACTTATCCGTACTGTGAAACTACAAAGCAATGGTATTGCGGTGGCACACGGATCTAATGATAAAATCTATCACCCTGTTACAGTTGCACAAGCTGCAGACGAATTGTTAAGTTTAGATGGTGTAGAGGCCTCTTATGTAGTGGCTAGACGAGAAGATGACTTAGTGGGTATTTCAGCCCGTTCACTCGGCTCTATCAACGTCCAACTGACAATGGAAGCTTTAGGCGGCGGTGGACATTTAACAAATGCTGCCACGCAAATTAAAGGTGTAACAGTAGATGAAGCAGTAGAACAATTACAACAAGCAATAGATGAACAAATTAGTAGGAGTGAAGGACAATGAAAGTAATTTTCACACAAGATGTTAAAGGTAAAGGTAAGAAAGGCGAAGTTAAAGACGTACCTGTAGGCTACGCACAAAACTTCTTATTCAAGAAAAATGTTGCAGTAGAAGCAACACCAGGTAACTTGAAACAATTAGAACTTAAAAACAAACGTGCTGAAGAAGAAAGAGAACAAGAAATCGAAGATGCGAAAGCATTAGCAAAACGTCTTGAAGACATCGAAGTAGAAGTCACAGCTAAATCAGGTGAAGGCGGCAAATTATTCGGTTCTGTCAGCACAAAACAAATTGCACAAGCCTTACAAAAACAACACGATATCAAAATTGATAAACGTAAAATGGACTTACCTAACGGTATCCATGCCTTAGGTTATACAAATGTACCAGTAAAATTAGACAAAAAAGTCGATGGTACAATCCGTGTTCACACTGTTGAACAAAAATAAGCAATGAAATAATTAGAGGTGTAATCAAAAAATGGATGGAATGTATGAACAAAACCAGATGCCGCATAACAACGAAGCTGAGCAATCTGTCTTAGGTGCCATTATTATTGATCCACAGCTCATGGGGGAAACTCAGGGAGTCTTACTTCCTGAGTCCTTTTATAGAGGCGCTCACCAACACATCTTCCGTGCGATGATGCACCTCTTTGAGGAAAATAGTGAAATAGATGTCGTAACCTTAATGGACCAGCTGACATCTGAAGGGACATTGAGTGAAGCGGGTGGCCCGCAATATCTTGCGGAGCTCGCAAGCAATGTGCCGACGACAAGAAATATTGAGTACTATCGCGAGATTGTTTATAAATTAGCTGCGAAACGTAATTTGATTCGTGTCGCAGATCAAATCGCGAAAGACGGTTATGATTCAGAACTTGATTTAGATGATATTTTAAGTGATGCAGAGCGTAAGATTTTAGAACTCGCATCTACGAGAGAATCTGAAGGGTTTAAAGATATCAGAGACGTCTTAGGACAAGTTTATGAGAATGCTGAAGAGTTAGACCAAAACAGTGGTCAAACACCAGGTATCCCGACAGGCTATCGTGATTTAGACCAGATGACTGCAGGCTTTAACCGAAATGATTTAATCATTTTAGCTGCACGTCCTTCGGTAGGTAAGACTGCCTTCGCATTGAATATTGCGCAAAAAGTTGCGACCCATGAAAGTAATTATACGGTCGGTATCTTCTCGCTAGAGATGGGTGCAGACCAATTAGCAACACGTATGATTTGTAGTTCAGGAAATGTAGACTCGAACCGTTTACGTACTGGGACGATGACAGATGAAGACTGGAATCGTTTCACAGTAGCAGTCGGTAAGTTATCTAAAACGAAAATCTTTATTGATGATACACCGGGTATCAGAATTACAGATTTACGTTCTAAGTGTCGTCGACTCAAACAAGAGCATGGTTTAGACATGATTGTGATCGACTACTTGCAGTTGATTATGGGAAGCGGTTCTCGTATGTCTGATAACCGTCAACAAGAAGTATCTGAAATCTCAAGAACGTTAAAAGCGATTGCACGTGAATTAGAATGTCCGGTTATTGCACTGAGTCAGTTATCTCGTGGTGTTGAACAACGACAAGATAAACGCCCGATGATGAGTGACATTCGTGAATCAGGTTCTATCGAGCAAGATGCGGATATCGTTGCTTTCTTATACCGTGATGATTACTATAATCGTGAAGACGGTGAAGAAGATGACGATGGCGGCATGGAACCTGTCACAAATGATGATAATGGTGAAATTGAAGTCATTATTGCGAAGCAGCGTAACGGCCCGACAGGAACTGTTAAATTGCACTTCATGAAGCAATACAACAAATTCACGGACATTGATTATGCACATGCAGATATGATGTAAAAATTAAAAATGAAATTATAGATGAATTTAAAAGACCAAACGCGCGTTTTGGTCTTTTTTTAATGGGAAATTAGAAAAAATAAGGCGAAATAGAAACGAATTTAAAAATATTTTTACGTACAATAAACTGGTATTAGGTTTTAATGTACGGTTTTAAGTCGATTTAAAAGGGTTATTTTGTCAATAAGTATGTGTAATATAAAGTGTGATAAACGGTATAAAACATTGGTATTAAAGGGTTTATATTACTTTTTCGGAAGTTTGAGTGTTCACTGAACTGCCAAAAATCTGTAATATTTAATGTTCGTTTTCTATTTGCATTACACGCTTACAATTGATAGAATATTGAATGGTTAATTGAGAATAACTTGGAGGTGCTCTTATGTCATCAATCGTAGTTGTTGGGACACAATGGGGAGACGAAGGTAAAGGTAAAATCACAGACTTTTTAGCAGAACAAGCGGACGTTATTGCACGTTTTTCAGGCGGAAATAACGCAGGACATACAATCAAATTCGGCGGAGAAACTTATAAATTACACTTAGTGCCATCAGGCATTTTCTATCAAGATAAACTATCTGTTATCGGTAACGGTGTTGTAGTTGATCCGGTTGCATTATTAAAAGAGTTGGACGCATTAAATGAACGCGGCATTCCAACAAATAATTTGCGTATTTCAAATCGTGCACAGGTTATTTTGCCTTACCACTTATTACAAGATGAGTATGAAGAACGTCTTCGTGGTGATAACAAAATCGGTACGACTAAGAAAGGTATCGGCCCAGCATACGTTGATAAAGCACAAAGAATCGGTATCCGTATGGCGGATTTATTAGACAAAGAAACATTCGAACGCTTATTAAAAGCAAATCTTGAACACAAAGCAGCATACTTTAAAGGTATGTTTAATGAAGAAGCACCAGCTTTCGAAGATATCTTCGAAGAATACTATGCAGCTGGTCAACGCTTAAAAGAATATGTAACAGACACACCTAAATTATTAGATGATGCACTTGTAGCTAATGAACGTGTATTATTCGAAGGTGCACAAGGGGTTATGTTAGACATCGACCATGGTACATACCCATTCGTTACATCAAGTAACCCGATTGCTGGTAACGTTACTGTCGGCGGCGGTATCGGACCAACATCAGTATCTAAAGTTATCGGTGTATGTAAAGCGTATACGTCACGTGTAGGTGATGGTCCATTCCCTACTGAACTATTCGATGAAGATGGTCATCATATCCGTGAAGTAGGTCGCGAATATGGTACAACTACAGGACGTCCACGTCGTGTCGGCTGGTTCGACTCAGTGGTATTACGTCATTCACGTCGTGTAAGTGGTATTACTGACTTATCTATCAACTCAATCGACGTTTTAACTGGTTTAGATACAGTTAAAATCTGTGTTGCGTATGAGTTAGATGGTGAAGAAATCACTGAATACCCAGCAAACTTAAACGCGTTGAACCGTTGTAAACCAATTTACGAAGAATTACCAGGTTGGTCTGAAGATATTACAGGCGTACAATCATTAGAAGAATTACCAGATAACGCACGTCGTTACTTAGAACGTATTTCTGAGTTATGTAACGTAGGTATCTCAATCTTCTCTGTAGGTCCAGACCGTACACAAACAAATATGTTAAAACCTTTATGGTCATAATTTAAAAATAACAAGTTGTAATTACAGCAACTTAAAATCAATGATATAGAAAAATGCAATGCGGGTATGAACCTGCATTGCATTTTTTGTATTCATAAAGCTTATGATGAAGTTTAATGAATTTTTTTCTTACGATGGTGTCCGCCACGTACTTCAGAAACATTACCGAAGGATAAGAAGGCGTTCGGATCGATTTGAATAACGACTTCTTTTAATTTCGCTTCCTCAACACGTGTGATGACTGTGAAGACGACTTTACGCGGATCGCCTGTATAGGCACCCTCTGCGTGTAAGTACGTCACACCACGCCCTAAACGGTCGTTAATCGCTTCTCCAATTTCTTTATACTCATCACTAATAATCCAGACCGCTTTTGATTCATCTAAACCGATTAAAATTAAATCAATCATTTTAAAAGCGATGAAATAAGCGACAACACTGTACATGGCACTTTCCCATGTGAATACAAAACCAGCGACTGCGAAAATAAAGAAGTTGAAGATCATCACGATTTCACCGACTGAAAATGGCAGACGGTTATGCACGAGAATGGACATAATTTCTGTTCCATCCATACTACCGCCGGCACGGATGACTAAACCGACACCGATACCGACAATGGCACCACCGAAGATGGTGATAAGTAAAGGTTCTCTAACGACTGCAGGGATATCATGGAGCAACATAGTTCCGATAGATAAGACAGTAATCGCATAAAGCGTAGATACCGCAAATGTTTTACCGATCTGTTTATAACCTAAGAAGAAAAACGGTAAGTTAAGAATAAAGATAAACACACCGAGTGATAAACCTGTTAGATGAGATAAGATAATCGAAACACCGACGATCCCGCCATCTAACAATTTATTTGGAACTAAGAAGAGTTCAAGTCCTACTGCCGTAAGCATTGAACCTATCGTTAAGAAAAGGATACGTATAATAATTTGTGTGAGAGACAGTTTTTTCTCTTTCTTTGTATGACCCCCAGAGTGCGTGGATTGATTCATAATTTGCCTCCTAAAATGGGTTATGTAAAAATTATACAAAAAAACTTTAAAAATTGCTTGTGTTTTTTTAAAGAGCTGTGCTATAATCTATCTTGTGCTTGAAAAACGGCTCCTTGGTCAAGCGGTTAAGACACCGCCCTTTCACGGCGGTAACACGGGTTCGAGTCCCGTAGGAGTCACCATTTTAGGTCTCGTAGTGTAGCGGTTAACACGCCTGCCTGTCACGCAGGAGATCGCGGGTTCGATTCCCGTCGAGACCGTACAATGCTCATCCAATAGGGTGGGCATTTTTATTTTGTCTTTTTCTTGTTTTATGTTTAAGATAGTTAGTTTTATAATTAGATAACGTGCTATTAAAAAACAAAATCAAGGTATAAAATGTAATGAAATGTTACAATAGCATAAACATGCATGAATCCTCTCTTTTAGACATCCCCATTTCTGCAATCCACATAAAATTTACAATATCTTCACATAATGTCTTTTACCCGAAAAAATAGATAGTCAATAATAGAATTAATTTGGCATGAAAAATAGAATTGGCGTGCTAGAAATGGTAAATTATATAGTAGATACTTATGTCTAAATAAAATTATTCATGTACGATTATGATTAGAAATGAGGTTTAGGATTATGGCGAGAAAAGTAGTTGTAGTAGACGATGAAAAACCTATTGCTGATATTCTAGAATTTAACTTGAAAAAAGAGGGTTATGAAGTCTTTTGTGCATATGACGGAAATGATGCGATTGACTTAATTTATGAAGAAGAACCAGACATCGTACTCTTAGATATTATGCTTCCAGGCAGAGATGGTATGGAAGTCTGCCGTGAAGTACGTAAGAAATATGAAATGCCGATTATTATGTTGACGGCAAAAGACTCAGAAATTGATAAGGTGCTTGGTTTAGAACTAGGTGCGGATGACTATGTGACGAAACCTTTCAGCACACGTGAATTGATTGCACGTGTGAAAGCGAACTTACGTCGTCAATATACACAACCGCAAGAAGCAAATAATGCACCGAACGAAATTAAAATTAAAGATATTGTCATCTACCCAGATGCGTATTCTATTAAGAAACGCGGCAAAGATATTGAATTGACACATCGTGAATTTGAATTGTTCCATTATTTAGCGAACCATATGGGACAAGTTATGACACGTGAACACTTACTGCAAACGGTATGGGGCTATGATTATTTCGGTGACGTACGTACGGTCGATGTTACAATCCGTCGTTTAAGAGAAAAAATCGAAGATGATCCGTCACATCCAGAATATATCGTGACACGCCGCGGTGTCGGATACTTCTTGCAGCAGCACGACTGAGGCCATAGGATATGAAATGGCTTAAACAATTTCAGTCCCTTCACACGAAGCTCGTGATTGTTTATGTCTTGTTAATTATTATTGGGATGCAGATTATTGGTTTATATTTTACCAATAACTTAGAACGTGAATTAACACAGACATTCAAAAATAATATTTCGCAGTATGCGAAACAAATAGAGATTAACGTGGAGAAGGTCAATGAAGAAGACAAATCAGTCAATACGCAAAAAGAGATTCAAGAATTACTTAATGAATATGCGAACCGCCAAGAAATTGAACAAATCAACTATATTGATAAAGATCAAATTATAGTCGCGTCGACGAAACAATCTTCTAACAGTATCATTAATCAAAAAGCCAATGATACTTCTATTCAAAAGGCACTTTCATTAGGACAAGCGAATGACCATACGATGCTGAAAGACTATGGTAAAGGTAAACAGCGTGTATGGATCTATAACTTGCCTGTGAAGTCGTCTAAAGGTGTCATCGGTGATATTTATATTGAAGCGGATATCGATAGTGTTTATGACCAATTAAACAACTTTAACCAAATCTTCATTGTAGGTACTGCGATTTCTTTATTTATCACAGGATTACTCGGATTCTTCATTGCGCGTACGATTACTAAACCGATTACGGATATGCGTAACCAAACGGTTGAAATGTCAAAAGGTAATTATACGCAACGTGTAAAAATCTATGGTAATGATGAAATCGGTGAACTGGCATTAGCCTTCAACAACTTGTCAAAACGTGTACAAGAAGCACAAGCGAATACGGAAAGTGAGAAACGTCGTTTGGACTCAGTTATCACACATATGAGTGATGGGGTCATTGCGACGGACAGACGTGGACGTGTGCGTATTGTGAATGATATGGCATTAAAGATGTTAGGTATGTCTAAAGAAGATGTTATGGGTTACAACATGCTGGGTGTCTTAGATTTAGAAGATGAATTCGCGTTAGATGAGATGCAGGAAAATAATAATAGCTTCTTGTTAGATATTAATGAAGCGGAAGGTATTATTGCGCGTGTCAGCTTCAGTACGATTGTACAAGACACTGGCTTTGTGACAGGTTACATTGCGGTGTTACATGATGTAACAGAACAGCAACAAGTAGAACAAGAACGTCGTGAATTCGTTGCGAATGTTTCACATGAGTTGCGTACGCCGTTAACTTCTATGAACAGTTATTTAGAAGCTCTAGAAGAAGGCGCTTGGCAAGATCCTGAAATTGCACCGCAGTTCTTATCTGTAACAAGAGAAGAAACGGTACGTATGATTCGCTTGGTTAATGACTTATTGAATTTATCACGTATGGATAATGATACAGAACAAATCACTAAAGAAATTGTGGACTTTAATATGTTCATTAATAAAATCATCAACCGTCATGAGATGGCTTCAAAAGATGTAACATTTGTGCGTGACATTCCTGATGAAACTATCTTTGCGGAAATTGATCCAGATAAGATGACGCAAGTGTTTGATAACGTCATTACGAATGCGATGAAATACTCACGTGGCAGCAAGCGTGTTGAGTTTCACGTGAAACCGAATCCATTGTATAACCGTATGACGATTCGTATTAAAGATAATGGTATTGGTATTCCGATTAATAAAGTGGATAAAATCTTTGATCGTTTCTTCCGTGTAGATAAAGCACGTACACGTAAGATGGGCGGTACAGGTTTAGGTCTTGCGATTTCAAAAGAAATTGTGGAAGCACATAACGGACGTATTTGGGCAAATAGTGTCGAGGGACAAGGTACCTCAATCTTCATCACATTACCGTGTGAAGTTATAGAAGATGGTGATTGGGATGAGGCATAAAGAAGCAGCGAAATCCGTGATTCTCACACTTTTAGTCTTAATGAGTATTGTGCTGACATATTTAATGTGGAACTTCTCACCAGACCTTGCGAATCTTGAAAGCCAAGATAATAAAAAAACAAATCAGAATACCATCGGCAAAGCGAATTCAGAACCTATGGCGAGTGTCATTTCACCGTATCAAGTGGTGTATTCGAATGATGATAAGTTCACAGGTGCTTTAGAAACCCGTACGATTAACCGTAATATTGTGAAGGTATTAAAGAATCAAGAGGTTGAAGATGCTCATGAAGTCTATCATGCGCATAACCTATTTATTCCAGAACTCAGCGATAACTTCTTGGTGTTAGACTTTGCGTATGATATGCCTTTATCTATGTATTTGGGTCAAGTCTTGAATATGGATGCGAAGGTCTCAAATAAGTATGAGTTCAATCGTTTATTGATTGATGCAGAGCAAAAGGATACAGCAGTCATTTATGCCATCAGCAGTGACCATCACCGTGTGATGCGTATGACAACATCTATTCCAAGCAACAAGGTTAATGACTTAGTAGGTAAAATCAAACCGAATTTAATACCGTTCGCAGATATTATTACGAATAGAAATACAATTGATGCGGCAACGCATATCTTTGCGCCTGAAAAGCCGCAACATTTAAAAACGTACCGTACGATTTTTAATCACATTAGTGTGGAAACGATGAATTCGATACTCTTTAATGATTCTGTAGTGGTGCGTAGTACGAAAAGCGGTAATACGACTTACAACAATAATACAGGTGTCGCAACATATGATTCTAAAAATGAACTCTATCGTTATATGAACTTATCTGAAGATGAATCAAAATCTAAGAATATGTTAGAAACGATTCCTAGTACATTCGACTTTATTAACGCACATGGTGGTTTTACAGATGATTTCCGCCTCTTTGATACGGATGATGAGTCTGGTGAATTAACTTATCAAATGTTTTTAAATGGTGTACCTGTATTTAACGAAAATAACTTAAGTACCATCCAAGTGGCTTGGGGTGAGAAAGGTGTTTTCAGTTATGGACGCTCTTTATTAAAAAGCAATATCACCATTGATAGCGGTGAAGAAAAGGAAAAACTCCCTGGCGCAGAAACAGTACGTTCTAACTTAGCAAATAATCCATCCATCGACTTTAAGAAAATAACGAATATCACGATTGGTTATACGATGAAAGATCGAGAAGAAGATGACATGGAAGTTCAGCGTAATAGTGAGTATGTACCACAGTGGTATGTGCAGTATGATGGTGAATGGTATGCTTACGAGAATGGAGGGCTTAAGTCATGAATTGGAAGTACGCAAAGACACTCTTCATTTTCGTGTTCCTCATCATCAATATTATGTTAGCTGTGATGTATGTGAATAAAATCAACAAATCTTACATTAATGATGCTGAAGGGAATAATGAGGTCAATTTTAGACAAGAAGAAATCAGTATTCCCAAAGAATTACCGGATGTCAGAGGATTGAAAGTTCAACTAGTCACAGGCCGTTCTAAAGATTTCACGAATTACGCGAAATCAAAAGACGAAGTTAAAACAGAAGATGATGGTAAAATCGCACAAGGTAACATCAGCCCACCGATCAGCGTCAGCAATGATCAAGTAACCAGCCTTAAAATGTACATGAAGAAAAATATTTATAAAGGTGAAGATTACCAATTATTTAGTACAGATAATAACGAAGAAACGTTCGAACAAACTTTTAATGGTTTGCCGATTATGAACAATGATAAAGCAATGTTGAAGTTTAAAATTAATGATGACGAAGAAGCGAGCAGTTATCGCCAAACAGCGCTACATGAGCTCAGTACTTCAAAAGGTGAAAATAACGAAGCACAACATGTCATCAGTGCGCGTAATGCGATTGAAGCTTTATACTTCAACCGTTATTTAAAACGTAATGATGCGGTCACTAATATTCGTTTAGGATATTACTCAGTAGTGAGAGAAACCAATGTTCAAGTTCTCCAAGCAAGTTGGGAGATTAAAGTTAATCACGCTGGCAGTACCAAAACGAAAACGTACTATGTTGAAGCGACTTCAAAAAATCCGAAGATTATTGTGAGATAACCAACAATATAAAATAAGCAAAGAGGAGTATCATGAGATTAATCTGATGGTACTCCTCTTATACATAGGATGTTCAATGTGTGAAACTATTTCATCTGATATGGTGGGCAGCTGTATCAATTAGGTGTACAATAGATAAGTAAAAATTAAAAAAGATGAGGGACGGCACTGTTCGGCCACTCAAACGGCAGTATGACCAAGCCGTATTTTTAACAAACAGCTCATAATTTGAGATAATAATTAAAATGTATTCGGATGTCCAAAATAAATAGAAACAGTTAGAAACTTAGAAAGGGTGAATCGCTTGATACGTATGAGCGTACTTGCGAGTGGTAGTACAGGCAATGCCACTTATGTAGAAAGTGATAAAGGAAGCCTGCTCGTTGATGCTGGATTAACTGGCAAGAAGATGGAAGAACTCTTCAGTAAGATTGATAAAAATATTCAAGATTTAAATGGGATTTTAGTCACGCATGAACACATTGACCATATTAAAGGATTAGGTGTTCTTGCGCGTAAATATAAATTACCGATTTATGCCAACGAAAAAACTTGGCAAGCGATAGAAAAGAAAGACAGCAAGATTCCAATGGATCAAAAATTCATTTTCAATCCATATGAAACACATTCATTAGCTGGATTCGATATTGAATCATTCAATGTGTCACATGATGCGATTGATCCGCAATTCTATATTTTCCATAATAACTACAAAAAATTTACGATGATTACAGACACAGGCTATGTTTCAGACCGTATGAAAGGTATGATCAGAGGCAGTGATGCCTTCATGTTTGAAAGTAACCATGATGTAGATATGTTGCGCATGTGTCGTTACCCTTGGAAAACTAAACAACGTATCTTAGGTGATATGGGGCACGTCTCAAATGAAGATGCGGCAATGGCAATGTGTGATGTCATTACAGGCAACACGAAACGTATTTATCTTTCTCACTTATCACAAGATAACAATATGAAAGACTTAGCGCGTATGAGTGTAGGACAAGTCTTAAATCATCATGATATTGATACAAATAAAGAAGTTCTACTATGCGATACAGATAAAGCAGAACCTACACCGATTTATACAATATAAATAAGTTTGAGACAGCCAATGAAGCGAACCACTTCATTGGCTGTTTTTTTACGAAGAAAAGTAAAAAAACACGCAAAAGTCATCACAAAAAACGGAAAAAGTGTAGATAAAACTTAGGGAGAAAATGTATAATTTCTAAGGTAGTGTGCACGTAGGGTAGTTATTCACAATTTTGTGTAAAGAAAGCGTAAAACTGTGAATAACTATGTAAGACTGACCTCAAAGTTATGCACAAAATGAGGATAAGTTACCCACATTTGTGCACAATCCACAGAGAAATACCCACATTATTAACAGAGTTATCCACATATCTACAAGTTAACCACAGAAATGTGGGTAAAATACACAAGAATAGCAGTGAATTTATATACATAAGCCACTTATTAAGACAGTAAGCTGTGAATAGGTGGATAACTCGAATAACTATTCAGATATAAGGAGAATGTGATGAAGATAACTGTACTTGCCGTAGGCAAATTAAAAGAAAAATACTGGAAACAAGCCATTGCAGAATACCAAAAACGCTTAGGTGCCTATACAAAAATAGAAATCATCGAAGTTCCTGATGAAAAAGCACCAGAAAATATGAGCGATAAAGAAATAGAACAAGTGAAACAAAAAGAAGGACAACGACTACTAGTGAAAGTAAAACCACAATCCATAGTCATTACATTAGAGATTAAAGGTAACATGTTAACATCAGAGGGATTAGCTAAAAACCTTCAACAACGTATGATTCAAGGTCAAAGTGACTTTACCTTCATTATCGGAGGATCAAATGGCTTGCATCAAGACGTCCTAGACAGAAGTAATTACGCCTTATCCTTCAGCAAAATGACTTTCCCTCACCAAATGATGCGTGTCATCTTACTTGAACAAGTATATAGAGCATTCAAGATCATGCGCGGGGAAGCGTATCACAAATGATGCGGTTTTTGTTAAGACTAATAATATGTAAATATAAATTAAACTAAAATATTTAATAGATACAATTACGGGCCACTCTTTGGGAGGACGTGATGCGATAATTGTAGGTATTAGTAACGATATTGAGAATGTGGTTGTTTATAATCCTGCACCGTTAACGGTTAAAGATGTTCGAAGATTTGTAAAGCGACCAACATCTAATCTTAATGATATAGGAAAAGATGAATATATAGAGTCATTTATCAAAAATTATGATGGTAACATATTAAGAATTGTTTCGGATAAGGACGAATTAGATGGTATCGTAAAACATTTACAGTATGTATCAGCAGGTAATGAAATAATTATCAAAAATGGAAAAAGGCATTCAATGGTTGGATTTTTAGGAAAACGAGAACAACGTGAGATTAAAGCTGAATTAGAAAAGCTAAAGGAATATCAAGATGCAAATAATAAATCCTTTATGTTTGCGAAAAAGCAAGCGTCAAATAAACTACAACAAATTAAAACATTGAAAGCGAATATGGTACAAGCAAGTGGTGGTGCATTATCATCATCTCAACAAAAGCTATTAGAATCTTTAACAGCACTTTCAATAACTGAAAGTTTAAGTCAAATGGTAGAAGAAGAAATACACCAGTTATGAAAGATGTATGCTGATATGGAAAAATTGTTTGAAAAAAATTGGGAAGATGCTCAAGAAACTGGAAATACACTGGGGAATCATCTCTCTAATGGAGAAGTACTTGACGCTCTAGATGCGGGAAATGTTAACGAAAATAAACTATTACTATTTCATAACCATGGATAGAAACCTCATTAATTCGGTTGATGAGATAACTTAACGGTTATCTCTCAATCGAATTTTTTATTAATTAACACTCCATTTTTCTGGAACATTTTAACTACTAAAAATAGTCAATTAAATCTTTAAAAATATATTGCTATACCTAGTTAAAAAGGATATGCTTATGAGGAAATAAGGGTGTGCCCATTTCATAGATAGAAATAAGGGGATGAGGTCTGATGAATCAAGGATTCTCAATGGGTAAATATGTATATAGTTTTATATTAATTTTAATGTTGATGGGTTGCGTGTTCGTGATTCAAAATAACAGTGCACACGCGTCAGAAACGAATCAAGAGATCGAGGGACAAGTTAATCAGAGAGCAGCTGTTACAACTGATAAAGAAGCGGCTATAGGAAGCGAAGAACAGGTTACAAACCACTCACAGAATGGGCCACAACTTTCTACACAAAATAGCGTTGAAGCTACACATTCTCCAATAATGCCAAAGCAACAGACAGAGTTAAAACAACCTCAAGTTGTATCAACTGAAGCGGTACAAACACCTCCGATTGTACCTAATAAACCACTTCAAAAAACATCTAATGTAATCACAAAACAGAATACTAAAGTATCGCCACCAGTTAAAAGTATTAAAAAAGCAGCTCCAGTTAAATCTCAATCAGTTAAACCAATAAAAGCAGTACCTTCAAACGTTAAACAAACAAAGGCTAAAACAACTTTTACGAGTCCGAAAGGGATCAAACCACAACACTTATCAAGCTCAGTTAAAAAATCTAAACCAGCTGTTAAAAAAGTTGCTAAAAAAGCACCTGTAACTAAAAAATCAAAAGTAGTGTCAAAATCTAAAATAGTAAAAGCAAAGCCAAAAGCAAACACTAAATCAAAACCAAAAGCTAAAACAGTAAGTAAGAAAAAGGCACCAGTTGTTTCTAAAAAGAAAGCATCAGCAGTACCAAAGAAAAAAGTTCAATTGTTATTTACAACAGTAAAGAAAGCACCTGTTAAAAAGAAAACAGTAGTAGTCACAACGAAACCTAAAACAGCTCCAAAGCCAGTACCTAAGGTTGCGCCTAAGCCGAAAGCTCCAGTAAGCAATTACTATAATCAAGCACCAAAACTTTGGCCAAAAGGGATACCTGGTAGTGAGAATGTTCGAGACTTCGGGCAGACTACCTATGCCTCAGGTATCAATGATGCATTAAAAATTATGAAAGCCTCTGGTAATAAAGGGGTAACGATTAATCATACAACAGCTAAAGCAGCTAATATTGCGACGATATTTAACTACAATCCAACGACTAAAAAGCTGACTTATGGCACAGGTACCGCAATTGGAAAACACACAATTCTAACTGCGAATCATGTGGTCAACGATTCACAAGCACGTAAACCGATGACACCTTCAAAAGTACAAAACTTAAGAATAGATTTATTACGAGAAGGTTCGAAAGTAGCACGTACTGTTACCGTTACAGGCGTTAAGATGCTTCAATATGGAGATGTCGCGTTGTTGTATACGAAAGAAGATTTATCTCAATATATGACCGTACGTAAAATCGCACCAGAAACATCCATCACGAAAATTAAAGCGAATACATCTATCCATATGTATCATTATGGTTTACCAGCTGGAAAATTTAAAAATGATCTAATGGGTACGATGTATCATTCAACTGGTAAATACTCTATGATGGCACGTAATGTGAATCCTATTGGTTATTATCAGATGATGGCTGAACCTGGATCTTCAGGTGGGGCAGTATTAAACAGTAAAAATGAAGTATTAGGTGTACATGCTTTCAGAATTGCTTCTGGAGAATATCAAAAATATAATATGAATACGATGGCAGAATTAAGAGGTAAACTACGTCAGGAAGTTATCAAGAACATTAAGTAAAGAGTTTTGTCATAAACGACTATTCACTTATTAGACAATATTAGCGATTGTTTTAATAATGAGTAGTCGTTTTTTTATTTTTAATGATGCCAGTTATGTAGTTTTTACTATAAACAAAGAATTTATGAAAAATACGGGGTCTATTAAGTGTTTCGTGTAACTGTGAGGGTAAAATATATAATAGGATTATTTTTAAGGGGATTAAATGGAATCTATTATTTATACATCATTGATATACAAATAAATACCCCTAAAGGCATTTGACTTATATCGATGTATCTTTTAATATACCCCTAGAGGTATTTTTGAGAAGCTAATCAAGATCAGTCATCAATCATAAAATAAAGGAACGTGGTAAAGATGGCTCAACATTATAAAGTGGTCATTATAGGTGGCGGTACAGCTGGTATCACAGTGGCAGCGCGACTTTTAAGACAGAGAAAAGATTTAAAAGGACAAATCGCAATTGTTGATCCTGCGTCAGATCATTATTATCAACCTTTATGGACGTTAGTAGGTGCAGGGGCATCAAAATTAGAATCCACACGTAAAAGTATGAAACAAGTACTTCCTAAGGGTGTTGATTGGATTAAACAAGCTGTTCAGCAATTTAATCCAAAAGAGAATCGCATCCAACTAGATAATGAGAAACAAGTCAGTTATGACTATTTAGTGGTATGTCCAGGCTTACAAGTGAATTGGTCTGATGTGAAAGGACTTAAAGAAAATATCGGCAAAAATGGTGTGTGCTCTAACTATGCACCACAATATGCGAAAGAAACCTGGAATCAATTGTCTAATTTTAAAGACGGAAATGCGATATTCACCCATCCGAATACAGCGGTTAAATGTGGTGGGGCACCTATGAAAATTATGTTTTTAGCTGAGGATTACTTCAGAAAACATAATATGCGCAATCAAGCGAATGTTATCTTTGAGACCGCAAAACCTGCGATGTTCGAAGTGGATAAATATAAAAAGCCTTTAGAACGTATTGTTGAAGAAAGAGGCATTAATGTAGATTATCAACACCACTTAATCGCAATTGATGGCGAACAAAGAAAAGCAACTTTTGAAAACTTACAAACAGGTGAGACTAAAACATTAGATTATGAGATGTTGCATGTCACACCGCCCATGGGACCTTTAGATGTCGTTAAAAACAGTGCGCTAGCAGATGATGCAGGTTGGGTAGATATCGACCCTACGACAATGCAGCACAAGACATACAACAATGTCTTTTCGTTAGGTGATGCTTCTAACTCACCAACATCTAAAACAGGTGCCGCAATTAGAAAACAAGCACCAGTTGTTGTGAATAACTTACTACAAGTGATGAATCAAGAAATGCTGACACATCATTATGATGGTTATACATCATGTCCAATCGTGACAAGTTATAATACGATGATGTTAGCTGAGTTTGATTATAATAAAAAACCAAGAGAAACGATGCCATTTAACCAAGCTAAAGAACGTAGAAGTATGTATATCTTGAAGAAAGATATCTTACCAAGAATGTATTGGTACGGTATGTTAAAAGGCTTGATGTAAGTAGTTAAAAAGTTCATATTGAACTGTTTGTATTTAACCAGAAAAAGAGGGTGGGACGTCTTGTCTCACCCTCTTAACTTTATACAAAGTTACGTTTATACTTTTTGTGCCATTCTTTTTCAAAGCAGTGTTGCTCATTATTATAGGCAATAAGTTTATTATAGAGATAGAAGTAAGTTTCATCACACCACATCTCACTAATCGTTTCGACTCTTGTATCGATGTCATCATCTTTGACCACTACATCCCAGGTACATTTAACATAAGCAGATAATGGATTATCTTCGACAATCACAAAGTCATTATAGTTTTCTGTACCATACGTAATATTTAAATGCGGTAAGTTTCTTAAGCCTTCATCTGAGTAATCCGCTAACACCCACTTATCCTCAGTAAGTTGCTTAATCACATTTCTTGTTCGACTGCCTTCTCTGATAACTTCTTTCTCTAAAGGTTCTGCTGTTTCTGAATGTGGATAATTTAAAGTAACTGCTTTAAAATCATTCACATAAGGTACTTCGATTTTTGAGTTTGTTAAATCCACATCTAAGTTCACAATTTCAGCAGAAGGCCAAACTTGAGGCCAATAGGTTGGTGACATAGAAACTTCTAACTGATGTCCTTTTGGTAAGTTATAACCAATAACATCCAGTGGAAATTCGACATCGACATATTCATCAATAGGTAAGGCTTCAGGGAACTCATGACTCTTATGATGATTGATGTTGAATTGACCTCTCGTAATTAAAGTCTTCTTACCGTTAGGATGTACATCTGACAATCTGACATGAATATTAGCTTGTTCTTTATCAGATTTCACACGCAGCTTTGCGATAGGCATACCAATCATATTGATGTCTGTATCTCGTGTTTTTAGTAACACTGTCGTTGCTAACGCATTATCAATTGTTTGGTCATCTGGTAAATCCCCTTCTTGTCCAAATGGACAGAAGACGCCTGAGTACAGCCCGTGATGTTGACGGTTAATTAATCTCACAGTACCTTCTGAATCTTTTGGGGTATCTTGATGATTCACTTGTTCTTGTAGTAAATCTAACCATTTACCATCACGGTATGAATAAGAGGTTTGAGGTTCTACTGAATCTTGAAGATATACTAAGAATTCATCTTGATGTGTTGTATCTTTAGTTGAGCCCATCCATTTATCTAACCATTCTAATACTTCTTGAAGATAACCTATTTGAGGGCCAGGTATCGCAAGATCAGGGAACTCATGTGCCCAAGGACCGACAATGGCCTTTTTAGGTACATTTAAGTTATTCATTAAACGAAAGACAGCGTTTGGATATGCATCTGCCCAACCGCTCATTGTAAGAACTGGAATTTGAATATCAGAGTAATTCTCATTGACTGAACCATGTTTCCAGTAACTGTCTCTTGTTTGATGTTCTACCCATTTTTCTACAAATGGCGGTGTATTTTCTAATCTATCTAGCCACATATCATACCATCTATCACCGACAAATTTAGGGAATGGAGGACGAGCATTATACGCAAACATCGTAGACGCCCACCACAACATGTCTGAAGCCATCATTGTGCCGCCGCGATAATGAACATCATCTGCGTACCTGTCATCTGTCGAACATAATGTGATGATAGTCTTTAAGGCTTCGGGTTGTCTTGCGGCAATCTGCAAACCATTGAAACCGCCCCATGATTTACCAATCATCGCGACAGAACCATTAGACCAAGGTTGTTTCGCAATCCATTCAATGACTTCTACACCATCATCTTGTTCGATTTTTGGATACTCATCCTCAATGATACCTTCTGAATCTCCAGTACCTCTAATATCTACTCTGATCGCAGTATAACCATGTCCTGCGAAGTATTTATGCCTAATTTCATCTCTTAAAGCAGTGAAATCATCTTTTCTGTATGGTAAATATTCTAATACCGTTCCTTTATTCACACCTTCCATAACAGGTGACCAAATTTTAGCTGAAAGCTTTGTGCCATCTGACATGGTAATCCATGTATGATGTGTGATTTCGACCTCATAAGGCATATCTTTCAAAATGTTAATCTTATTATAATCTACATCAAAAACACCCATTTATTATGAATCCTCCTTATTTTAGCCATTTAAAACAATCTCTTTATCACTTTTGAATCATATCTATTCTCATTCATAGAGTTTATAACGTCAAACTTATACATTAGCTGTAATCAAGGAAGGTAAAATAAAAAAGGATTGAGCAATCACACTCAATCCTCGTTTATTAAGGTAAAGTCACATGTATTTCATCGAACTTATCATTCATCATGCCATCCCAAAATTCTACTGTACCATTTTGATTAACTATGAAAGTATAAGAGCCATGTCCTGATTTATTATTCGCAGGAATTTTCCACATTCCGCCATCTTGCATAATTAGTTCTGGTTGTTGAAACTTAATTTTTGAAGCGTCTCCGCCTTCACTTTGATTAATGGCAGCGATTAGATAATCGAAGACATTATCTCTGTTCACTTGTAAATCAGAGAATTCTTCTTTATTAGCAGTACCACTACCTGAATCGCCACTAATTTTAACAGTTTCACTTCCGTCAGTAGCTTGTACTTCTTGTTGATTACTTGTCGATTCATCTGACTGACCTATGTTTTCAGTGTTATTAGACTCAGCTTCTGACTCATCATTTTCTTCACCTTGTTTTAATTGTGCTTCTAATTTCTTTTTCTCTAATTCGACTTCTTGATATTTGTTGTATCCAAAGAAACCCACAGCACCTATGATTCCAAGTACTAATACGACGGATAAAATTACTAAAAGCTTATTCATATGTTAGTTCCCCTTATTATATGTGTATTACGTTAGATTATTGACTTTCCGCTTCCATCGCATTTGTTCTTCTATCCCTTTGTTCAACTTCATCATTCGTAAGCGTACTTGGATCACGTTCCATTAATTGTGAATTGTCACCAGAAATGTCTGCGCCTGGCTCAGGAATTTCTCCTCTGGCAGCTTTTTCATACATTTCTTTTTGTTTTGCATACTCAGCATCTGGATCATAAGAGCTACTTGGTGATTCTGATGTATTTTTAGAAGATGCTTGGTTATTATTGTTTTGATTTTGTGCAGGTTGAGTTTCTTTTATAGGTGCTTGAGGTGCTTGGGAAGCGCTAGTATCGTTTTGTGTTTGGTCATATGCTTCTCGTGTATTACTTTCTTCACTATTCACTGCTTCAGTGTTATTTTCGTTGTCTTCTTGTTCTTTTTTCTTTTGTTTCTCTTTTGCTTTTTTCTCTTTTTCTTCAGCTATTTTAGTTTCTTCTTTTTTCAGTTCCAAATCTTTATAACTGCCATACGCAAAGACAATCGCAATGCCTAATGCAGCTACAAGTGCTACAATTCCTAAACTAACAACAATCTTTTTCAATACACTATCTCCCATCTTTAACGTTGTTATTAATAGAATAATCTATTTAACAAACCTTTCATAGAACTTTTTTAATAAATAGAGAACCTTTTAGTTTTATGTAATAAAGTTAGAGTTGCTAAATTGAAATAACTAATAAAGTAGATGTTTTTCTTTATTAAGATGCATAGAAATAAGTGGATAAATCCGCTTAAATAACTTAGGAAAAGCGATACTTAAATTGAAAGTGTTGATGATATAATAAATGAATAAATTAGAAGTTGTGCTTATAAATGACATAGCTGACTAAAAGAAGCTTTAAATATAGATAAAGAAAACATCAAGGAGCAGCTGAATGAATAATGATGAACAAGCATTAATGGAATTTCTGAAAGACATTGATTCTTTGAAAGAAATTGAAAAGTATTCCAACCAGTTTAATTTGTTTGAAATACTTGGTGTTGTGAACACCGAAATACGTCACAGTAATATGTTGGCTTGGTTATTGAATCCAAATGAGATTCATGGGCTTGACGATGCCTTTATTAAAAGTTTAATTCGAGCTTATATTGAATGCTCAGAGTCCAAAAAAGATCAACAAACAATCTTTAAGTTATTATTAAATGACTTTGACGATGCGAAAGTGTTACGAGAGTGGAATAACATTGATTTATTAGTCGTGTCAGAACAAAATCAAACGCTTATTGTGATTGAAAACAAGATATGGAGTAAAGAATCTAAGTATCAATTGAAGAAGTATCAAGATAAGGTGGAACAATTCTATAGCGGTTATGAGAAATTATTTATATTCTTAACACCGCATGGTGAAGAAGCTAGTAATGTTGAGGTATGGTCCAATATCTCTTATAACCAAATCATTGAATGTATCGATGAAACTATGGTGAATAAAAAAGCAATGATGCATCCACAAGCAGTAGATTTTATTGAACAGTATATTGATATTTTAAGGAGGCATATCGTGGGAGACGAAGCATTAGAAAAAATTTGTGGTGAGATTTATGCCAAACATAAGAGAGCATTGGATTTAATCTATGAATATAAACCAGATACATTAAGTGAAATCTCTAAAATGTTGCAGACATATATACCTGAACATGAAAACCTAATCTTAGATCAAAGTAGCAAAGGTTATATCAGATTTACAACTAAAAATTTAGAACGTATTATGCCTAAAAATAATACTGAAATCCCTTGGACTGATAGTGGTAGAATCCTTCTGTTTGAGATTAAGAATAATAGCCATTTCACAGGGGTTACTTTGTTGATTGGTCCAGGAGAAAATGAAGTAAGGACAGATATGCTTAATATTGCGCTTCAACATAGTAAGGTCTTTAAAGTCTTCAGAAAAAAATTAACACGTAAACATCATACAATTTACTCTAAGAATTTTTATACACATTCTAATGAAGGCGTAATGAGTCATGAAGAAGTGCTAGAAAAAGTTAAACAAGCATTCGATAAGTTTCTTAAGAACGATTTAAATAAATTAGAAGAGAAGTTAATAGAAGGCTATATGAATAATGAGAAAGCCACAGTCGATAATGTTTGAAAACCGTCATAATATTATCTTCGTATATTATGTTAAAGTTAAATTGGGATAATTATTAGGGGAACTAAGAAAGGTGTTCTCTTTATATGGAAGATATTTCACTAGTTCTTTTCATAGGTATAACTGTCTTCTGTTCAACGTTAATTAGTTCTACAATAACTAAGAAATGTTTTGGTTCAAAATCGTGGCCTGTAAAGATAGTGTTGAACTTTGTGATATTCTTAGTTATTTATCTTGTAGCATTTGGTATTTATTATTTTTTGAGATATTGATATTTTGAAAGAAAAAACTCTGCAGTACACTGGTTAAGTCAGTGATGCTGCAGAGTTTTATTATGTGTATAGCTTTAAAGTTTGGCTCTTTGTCAAATTCGGTTGATATATAAA
>NZ_KV837160.1:0-223 GCF_001838465.1 Staphylococcus sp. HMSC061G12 | reverse complement strand
TCAATGAGGTTATTGAGATATTTAGATGTGCAATGACAGTTAGGTTTCAGCTTAAACACTTTAATTATTTTAGCCATGGCTACCTTCGTTGAAGGTGCTTGATCTGTAATTATCATTTGAGGTTTACCGAATTGTTTAATAAGGCGCTTAATAAACGCATATGCTGATTGATGATCTCGTTTTTTGCGTAACCAAATATCTAATGTATGTCCATCTGCATCAA
>NZ_KV837159.1:12469-19864 GCF_001838465.1 Staphylococcus sp. HMSC061G12 | reverse complement strand
TACATTGACTAAACCGGACGGTACAACAGAAACAGCAGTGACAGACGCTGAAGGTAAATACAACTTCAAAGATTTAGCGAACGGCGAATACACAGTTAAGTTCACAGCACCGGAAGGCTACACAGCAACGAAAGTAAACGTTGGAGATCAAGCGTTGGATTCAAACGGCTTGGAAACAAAAGCAGTAATCGACAATGCAGACAACTTAACAATCGACAGCGGATTCTATAAACCGACGGTTGAGCCGACACCAGTTCCAGCGACATACAACTTAGGTGACTACGTTTGGGAAGACAGCAACAAAGATGGTATCCAAAACTCTAATGAAGTAGGCATCCAAGGTGTAACAGTAACTTTAACTAAACCGGACGGCAGCACAGAAACAACAACAACTGATGAAAAAGGTAAGTATGAGTTTACTGGATTAGCAAATGGAGACTATAAAGTAGATTTTGCAACACCAGAAGGTTATACAGCAACATTAGTCGATCAAGGTAATGATGCTTTAGATTCTGATGGTACTTCTACTACAGTAAAAATCAACAATGCTGATAATTACACAATCGACAGCGGATTCTATAAACCAACGACTGAACCAACACCAGTGCCAGCGACATACTCAATCGGAGATAATGTATGGGAAGACAGCAACAAAGACGGTATCCAAAATTCAAATGAAAAAGGTATCGCTGGCGTAACAGTGACACTGACTAAACCAGATGGTACAACAGAATCAGTTGTGACAGATGCTGAAGGTAAGTATAACTTTACTGGATTAGAAAACGGTGAATACACAGTTGAATTCACTGCACCAGAAGGTTACACAGCAACTAAGGTAAATGTTGGTGATCAAGCATTAGATTCAAATGGTTTAGAAACGAAAGTCGTAATCGACAATACAGATAATTACACAATAGACAGCGGCTTCTATAAACCAGTAGTAGAACCAACACCAGTTCCAGCAACATACACTATCGGAGATAAAGTGTGGGAAGACAGCAACAAAGATGGTGTTCAAAACTCAAATGAAAAAGGCATTTCAGGCGTAACAGTTACTTTAACTAAGCCAGACGGCAGCACAGAAACAACAGTGACAGATGAAAACGGTATTTATCAATTTACTGGATTATACAATGGTGAATACACAGTAACATTCGACACACCGAAAGGTTACGAAGCAACTAAAGTGAATGTAGGAGACAAAGCATTAGACTCAGACGGTAGAACAGTCAAAGTCGTTGTAGATAATGCGGATGATTTCACAATCGACAGTGGCTTCTATAAACCAGTAGTAGAACCTGAAAAACCAATCACACCTGAGAAACCGGAAGAACCAAAAGTTCCTGAAAAACCAGAGAAGCCGGAAGTACCAGAAGTGCCAGAGAAACCAGAAGTACCTAACACGCCAGAAAAACCTGAAAAACCAAATAAACCAGAAGTACCAACTACACCAGAACAACCATCAGAACCTGGTCAACCTACACCGCCTAAAGCACCAAAAGGTGATGTAGCCCCTCATAAAGTAGTTAAATCTGAAAAACAACTAGAAAAAGCTCCTAAAGTTTCTAAAGATAAAGCTTTACCAGAAACAGGTGAAGAAGGTACAAATGCAGGTTTAATTGGAACATTATTCGCGGCATTAGGTAGTGTATTCTTATTTAATCGTCGTAAGAAAGAAACAAAAGATCATAAATAATGTATCGCAGTAATACTTTGAATAGGTTTTAATGCATAAGTAATGCCTCCTTAAGCTCACATCATGTGAATGCTTTTGGAGGCATTTTTTTAGTCTAAGTCATAAATTTCTTCGTATCTTACTTCTGTTGCTTGTGGTAACCAAGGCTTGCCTGACATAAAGCCAATGTGAGCACCTTCAAATTCTGTGTTCATCAGTTCATCCATAGCTTTTCTTTGCCAATCTCTTTCTCGTTTTCTTCGAAACTTTTCATCTTCGCCCATTTCAAAACGGTAGAGCCATTCAGGAATAAACTTTTTAGGTTTACGTTTCTTAGTTCCAGCGTATTCATTGAGTTCAATAGTGATTGCTCTTTTCTCATAATAGTAAGTGTCATTAAGAAAGATTAAATCAAAGGAGAAGGGTTCAGGTAAGGGGATGCCGAGTTCTTTATACTTTGCTAGGGCGAAGCCTAAGCAATCTTCAGGAGATAGGAGTTCGATTGGAGGAAGTACTTCATGTAGTGATTCTACATCGAAATCTATAAAGAAGTATTGGCCTTCAAGCTTCGGATCATTTTTATAAAATATTGCGACGTATGTGACTTTCATTATCTCAAGTCCTCTCTATATTTATTGTGACGCAGCTTAATTTGAGTAATAAACATAGTAGATGTTATTACTTAGAAATTAGTATAAAAAAAGGAAGTCGACGGCACAATCGACTTCCTTTACCTATTTAGTAAACTTGTATTTATAAGTTAAATAATACCTTGTATCTTCAACACAATATGAGCTACGATGGCTGAACCGACATATGTACTCATTAGAATGACCATACCTACAACGATTGTTTTCCATCCTAACTTCGCAAAGTCAGTCCAAGAATTGCTGATTAAGATAAAAATATTGAAAAAAATATAAAAAACCTTAAACTTCTGAAAATCTATGTATATAATTGCATTAAAGAGAAAACTTAATTCAAAGTTAAATAGATAAAGAATTTGGTTGGAGGAAGCCATATGAGTAAAGAGAGTATTATAAAGAGATTGTTTTCGTTACAAAACGAAGAGACAATGCTTAAAATAATTAATGACCTCAGCCTTGATATAAGAGGGTTTTCTAAGGTGAATATCAATATAATCAAACAACAAAAGTCCTTTATTATATCAAATATTTCATATTCTAATAATTTGAAAAAAATAGATAGGTATGTGAAAGAGGTTTCGAAAATTAAAGATTATAATTTTGATTATTTACTTGAAAGTGAAAAAATAGTTGAAAAATATGGGGAAGATTTTCGAGATTTAATAATGTTGTTTAGTGAGGACGGATATCAACAAAAATCAATTGAAGTGTTAGAGTTATTGGAGAATAAACATGATAATTTAAATAGTGGAAGAAAAGAAATTTTGTCTAACGAAAACAATAGTGAAATTGTGAATATTAGAAAGATAGTGAAAGAATTAGAGAGCCAATTAGAAATCAAAAATAAAAAAATTCAAGATCTACAAGAAAAGAACCAAAAATTACAAAGGGAAATACAACGTAAAGAAGAAAAAATAAAAAATGAATCAGTAAAAATAAAAAAAATCGAACTGGAATTTAATAATTTAAAGAAGTTCGAAATTGAAAATAAACGCTTATATGAAGAAAATAAACATATAAACCAGTTGTTGCAAAAGAAAAGTGAGGAAAGCAGAGGAATTGTTGAAGAAAACAAAAAACTTTCAGACGAAATCTACAATTTGAAAAACGTTTCTAAAACAAGAATGATTGTTATTGGACTTCCGGAATTATATAAAAATAGAGTGAAAAGTAATATCGTGTATTATCACTACACAAACGTTGAAGGCTTTATTAGTGATGCGAATAATAATAATGAAGTAATACCATATTATTACAAACAGAATTTGGCTTATTATGATTTAAGACGAATAATTAATGAAACAAATGCAAAAGAGTTAGATTTAAATACATTGGGAAATATATTGAAAGAGGTCAATGAAGATGAAAAATAACTGGGAAAATGTTGATTTAATAGGAGTTATTGCTACTCCAGAAGAAGTATCTAGTGTTTATGGTAAAGAAAATATATTTATTAATAACAATAATTATATTCAGTTTTATGTAAAAGTAATTTCTACAACTCCTTATGATTATCCTGTGCAAAATAATAAAAGTAAGTACATTTCTTGTTTTTCTAGCCATCTAAAAAATATTTATACAGATGACCTATCTGAAAGTAATGAAAAGAGAATACGTGACTTTGATGAGTACATACAAGATAAATTTATTTGTTTTAATGTAGAAGAACGACATGAAGATAATTACTTGAAAAGAACATATTATAACGGACGTGTAAATGAAATTTTAATACAACCTAATGATTTGAAAGATGTTCAGGGACTACATCCGGTTCCTGTGTATAGTAAAGAAAACACTGGACAAGATTTTGAGGGATTCATAAAAAAAATAAAGAATAAAGAGTATGTGGGAAACATTTACAATATATCCAAAGAAGTTGAAGATGCTCCCCAACTCATTTTTTATAAAGATGAAAATTATAATATTTATGTAATTGGTGACTTAAATGGTTTTAAGTATCAAGGTTCAAAAGGTTTTGCATATGATTTTTCTGAAGAAATTAAATATGTAAACCTTAATGAAAATGACTATAAAAAGCTGTGTTTAACTAAAGATAATATTGCGTATATTTCAACGGAATTAAGTAGAAATATAGAGGAAAAACTTAATTTTGAGAAGAAAAATAAAATAGAAGTGAATAAGGAAGATGACCTAAAAGCTGTTAAGAAAGAAGAGGAATTCTTAAATCATTTTATAGAGACATTGAAAAGAAATAGACTTGTTTATGATGAAGAAGATATTTTAAATTTTCATACAGCTATGAAAACCTCGAATTTAGTTATATTGTCAGGAATGAGTGGCACAGGGAAATCCAAATTGGTTAAAGCATATGCCGATGCTTTATCTTTAAAGGATAGTTTTAAGTTTATCCCTGTGAGCCCAAGTTGGACTGAAGATTCAGATATAATTGGTTATGCCGATACATTAAATATGGTTTATAGACCTGATGATTATGGGTTAATTGATCTGTTGATAAATGCAAAAGAAAATCCCGATAAATTGTTTATTGTTTGTTTTGATGAAATGAATCTTGCTCGAATTGAACATTATTTCTCTCAGTTTCTTTCACTCTTGGAAACGGATGTAGAAAGTAGAAGGTTAAGTTTATATAATAGAGAGCTCGGAGGAAAACTATATAATTCTTCAAAGTATAGTTATCAAATACCAATAGGTAGAAATGTAAAGTTTGTCGGTACAGCTAATATTGATGATTCAACCTATAACTTTTCTAATAAGGTTTTGGATCGTTCTAATTTAATTACACTAAAAGTTATGCCGTTTAAAGATTTGGTTAAATTATCTAAGCGAGATAACACAACTAATTTTAATGATGAAGAATTTGATAAAATCTATGTTGATTATTTTTCCAATAGTAAAAAAGAAATAGAGCTGGATGAAAGAACTGTAGAATTTTTACAAAAGTTTCATGATTTATTATCACAGGTGCACAACGAAATGGGTATAGGACCTAGAATTCTTAAACAAATAGATTTGTATTTGAAAAACATACCAGTTAATAGTATAAGTTTTACAAAAAAAGAAGGATTAGACCTTCAGGTAGTACAAAGAATTTTAACTAAAGTTCGAGGATCTAGTGAAGAACTAGAAAAACTACTAGGTATTTATGACAGTGATGGTACAGTAATCTCTTCTGAAATATTATCTTTATTTGAAGAATTTGAGGACGTTTCTAATTTTACTAATTCTGAGAAAGTTATAAAACAAAAAGCTAAGGAGCTAAACTTAAATGGCTACACTTTTTAGCGCGTCACTTATACTTACTAGACCAATTGGATATAATGATTTTAGAGAGTACAAACAATCGCTATCTTTTGAGCAAAACGTTGAAGATATTGATTTTAAAAATGACGTTATAAAGGTAAAAGAGTACAATGATTTAAAAATTTCTATAAGTTCAGAGAAAAGTGCAAGATTATATTTTGATGGATTTGATATAATCGAATCTGAAATATTGAAAGAAGATAAAAATGGTGAGAAATATCTGGAAAATGGTGCAATAGACTTAGTTAAGTATAAAAATAATAAAGCTAATAATATTTTGGTACCGGGTTATTATCTTATAAAAGTTAAGTGTGGACAAACGTTTTTTTCTATAATAGAAATTGTGCCAAAGGATTTCGAAAAAGAAGAGTGGAAAGATTTATACAAGGAAATAAAAAAATTCTTTTCATATTCAGCAAAATCGTTGCTTAATAGAAGTAATGCAAAAATGATTAATGCTAACTCAAAAAATACAGAAATAGATAAATTAAATTACCTAATGGATCATCGTAATATTATACTTAAAGCACTGACTACTTTGAAAAGAAATCGAAAAAGTAAGATAGTAAAAAACTATAATTGGGTAAATGAAAATTTACAACCTAGAATTGATAAACAAACTATCAAGATGAGAACAAAATATCCAGAAAAAGGTAATTCATTATATTCTTGCAAAAGAGATATAGAGTATAATACACCAGAAAATATTTGGATGAAAAAAGCACTTGTTTATTTAAGCAAAAGTATAGATAACACAATGAAATATTTAGAGGCAACAGTTGAGGAAAAAGAAATACAAAAAAGCTCTCGATTTATTAGCGATCAAGAAAATGCATCATATGTAATAATGAGAACAAAGAAAAGCATCGAAAAACTCCAACAAATAAGACATGCTTTGATTTTACTTTTAAAAGAAAGTTGGGTTAAAAATATAGAATATAATAGAAAAGTGGTTTCACCAGGTACTACTTTGCTTAATTCTGAGTATAATATTATTTATAAATGGTACAAGGAATTTAATAAGAATTCTCTAGAAATGATTTTTTCAAAAAGCTTACAAAGAACATGGAAGAGAACGGATGAACTATATGAAGTATGGTGTTTTATAAAAGTGATAGAACTTTTTAAGTATTTGAATTTTGATATGGATATTAGTCAACTGTATCAAGAAAATGAAATAGATGTACTGAAAGAAGAAACTCATATAGAAATGATTAACGAACAAATGACAGTTAACATACATTTCAATTCAACGCTTAAATCAGATAGTAATGATACTAGTAACTTACATCCTCTGTATACAAGTAATAAGAAAAACAAACCAGATATTCGAGTGGACATTTTTGTGAATAATGTGTATATAAAAAGCATACCGATAGAAGTAAAGTATAGAAAATTAAAACAAATAGCCGATAATAATAAAGGTGTTTTAACACAATTGATGGCTTATAAAGATAGTCCAAAATCAAAATTCCACTTACCTGGAGCAAAACCGTTCAGGAGAAGAAATCATACTGTAATTAATAAAGTAATAGTGTTTTTCCCTAGAGATGAAGTAAGTAGAGTTAACACTAAAAATTTAACTGATGATTTTGGCTTAGAATTTATTGAACTTAGCCCTAATTATAATGATGAACGATTTCTTGATTTAATGAGAGAAGAATTGCAAGAAGTAAACGATATTTATACAGACATTTATGAATAAAGAGAAAGCAACATAAAAAGGCGTCCAGCAAAATAGGACGCCTTTTCTATACTAAATAATACCTTGTATCTTCAACACAATATGAG
>NZ_KV837159.1:0-12369 GCF_001838465.1 Staphylococcus sp. HMSC061G12 | reverse complement strand
CATCCTAACTTCGCAAAGTCAGTCCAAGAATTGCCGATTGAAATACCAGCATATGCAACAACTGGTGTAGCTAATGCCATTAATTCTACATTGTGTGTCCAACTAACGATATAAGGTGCCGTCGGCATACCAGGAATCGTGAGTATCAATCCAAGTACACCAATATAAGCAATACTAGGAATATTAAGAGGGATGAGCTGTTGAAGAATCATACCGATCAAAGCGATTCCCATTAACGCAAGAACACCTGGAACAGCTTTTGAAGGCATAATGTCTTGGCCAATCCAGTTACTAATTAACGCAATAAGTCCCACAACAACAAGCGTCAAAGACCAGTTGATAATATTAGACGTGAGTTTCATGTATATCCCTCTTTCCTTTTGTACTTTTTTGTAGTCTAGCTTTAAACTTCATAACACCATTGTAGTAACGAATTGTTAATGGTAATGCGATTAAGATACCCATATATAATCCAGTTACTGATGTTAATAAGTTACTGACTCCTGAAAATGCTTTAATATCACTAGCGTAGCTTGGGAACATTTCAATAATAGGACCAACTGCGGCAGCTGACATAACGCCACTACCAACACCAGTCGCCATTGCGTAAGCCAATGGATGTAAAGGTATGATGGATGCGATCAAACCTGAAAAGATACTAAAGAATATCGCACCGAAAATTGTTCCGAAGATATACATAGACATGACACCACGCCATTCTGGTGATTCAATTCCGAACTTTTCTGTAATCAACGCCATGTTTGCTTCTCTACCAATAGAGTGTGTCATACCGATAGCCTCACGACGTAGTCCAAGCATAATTGCCAACGGCAAAGAAAGAAAAATCGTACCTAGGTTACCGAGTTCTTGTAAAACTAATGCTGGGCCTGCTGCGATAATTTTAGGAAGTGCAGGTCCTGCTTCAGTACCAAATTTCGCAATTAAAATAGCAACAGAAATAAAAACCATAGGCTCTGAGTTTTTGGCTTGTTTCTTACCAACCAAAGGAGTGAAATAAGCTAATAAACCTAAGACAACTCCATAAACTACAGGTAATAATAAAATAGACGTAACCCCTAATGGAATATCGAATGGGCCAATTAATTCACAAATCACAACAATGGCTAATACTAAGACATGTAATCGCCAATCTTTCCAGTAGTGTTGTCTTCGATTCATAGTTATCTCCTCCTATAATAATTATTGTAATAATCAGAAAATTGTGTGAATGAACTCATTGTAACGTTAAACATATAGAAAGTGAAGAGGTAAATGACACTTATTTTGCTTTTTTGGTAAACAAAATGTAGAGCAAAAGCATGTATAATTTGTATGTTCGCATTTCCATGCTGATAAATGTATAGAAAAAGGAGAGTAGTTTATGAGTGATAAAAATAAATGTGAGAGGCAGGCGTTCATATTGTAGAAATTAAAGTAGGTTTTAAATCAATCGTTCTAAAAATAAAGAAAAGAAGGACAACAAATGAATACAACATCAAAAGATAGAAATAAGAATGTAATGGATCGATCTACAGAAGAGGAAATAAATGTTCAGAGTATCGAATGTATAAAAAATTGGAGAACGTGTGATGAGAAGGAAAAAGAGTATTGGGCAAACAAGTTCATTATGCTGAATCACCATACTGTTGATAAAGTGGTTGAACAAAATATATTACAGATACAAGAAACGATTTTAGAAAAGCAAGATTTAGTATCGTATGGATATGAAGGATTGCTCAATATAATGGAAAAGTTTAATTTAGATAATGAAAGCTCTTTTCAATATGATAAGTATTTCAGAGTTCAGTATTATGTCAGAAAGAATATAGATGATCACAAATCTTCATATAAAATTCCCACGTTTGAAAAAGAACAGATAAATTATATGAATCGTTTAATGTCGCAAAATCACTTTCTGGATGAAGATAAGTTAGATGCATTGTTGAGGGAGAAGATTGGGGTTTCTGAAAAGCAATTATTCAACTTAAAAAAGTTCATGGGAATGTGTGTTTATAACCAAATATCATTAGATGAAGAAATGGATAATCTTAAAGAAGATGAATTCATAGATAATAAACTGAGATTTATTGAAAGAGAAACGGAAAATAGCGTAGAGGAAACAGTTATAATTAATCAATTTATTGAATACATGGTAAATCAAGCTAAAGAAGTTTTGCCTACGGATAGATATTTTATAGTATTCACTAGATATTTAGGGATAGATGGAAAAGAATCAGAAGAATTAAAAAACATAGCTAAACTAGTAGAAACAAGCTATAGATATACTGTAGTTATAAAGAACAGTTCAATTTCAAAGATGAAGTTTGCTGCGAGAAGAGGAGAAATTTCTAATTGGTTTAAAGAAGAATAGTGGAATATTGTTTTATGAATGAGTAGGTAGATTTTTAAGTATTAAATAAGCCCTGAACTTCTATACGAGTTATAGAGATTCAAGGCTTATTTTTATTGGGATTTTTTAAAATAATTTCAATTGTGAAAAAGTATCTTCATCTTTATGTTCGTCTTCTATTTTTTCAATTTGATTACCGATACGTGTGATTAATGGAACAACTAATGCATTGCCCATGCAAAAGAAACGCATTCTATCCGGCATTGTAGCAGTCCAATTATCAGGGAAGCCATTTAATCTTTCGGCTTCAATAGGTGTTAGTGTGCGATACTGATCATTAATTTTTAAAAAATGAGTGCTTCGGTTAACTGAACCTTCGCTGGTAAGCATAGTTCGAGCTGGTAGGTCTAAAGAATCTGTTTCTGACATGCCACCTTCACTAAAATAATATTCATGTCCAGTTTTTGAAGTTCTTAGTATTTTTTTAGGGCCACGAAGATATTGAAACTTTTCTATTTTTTCATCAGTAATACCATAATCTTTGACATCTTCTTCTAATATCTCTCCTAATGTAACTGATTTTTCATATATAGGGATTGTATCAATTGTTAATACTTTTCCATTTTGCATAACTCCTGAATTATGGAATTGGAAAGTGAATTGGTCAGAAATATCAACGATATCTTTAGAAACATTTGTTTCATTAACTCGTTTTTTATTTGGGTAATCCTCAATTGGAAATGCTTTAGCGAACAACCCTTCATTATAAATAATGTTTTCTAAGGAATGTTTAGCTAAACTTTGTGCATATGATAAATCTCTTTTATAACCAAAAATAAATACTCTGCGACGTCTTTGAGCATTGCCATAATCAGCAGCATTGATAACACGCCATTCAATGTTGTAACCTAGTTCGTTTAAAGTGGATAGCATAACACCAAAATCTCTACCACGCTGTTTAGAAGGTGATTTAAGTAGTCTATCAACATTTTCTAGTAATAGATACTTGGGCATAGTATTTTGTATAAAACGGACAATCTGCCAGAATAAAACACCTTTTTTACCCTGTATTCCAAGTTCACCATTTAAACTACGTGCTACTGAGTAATCTTGGCAAGGGAAGCCTCCTACAATCATATCGACTTGGGTATCTTCCATTTCTTTATCTGTGACTTCTGCAATATCCTCATTACTGTGGACGCCTTTATCGAAATGACTTACGTAACAATCAAATGCATGCTGCACTTTTTTTGAGGGTTCCCATTGGTTAGCCCAAATAATATCAAATTGCTTTTCTTTTGTGTTTTCTAATCCAATGCGAAAGCCGCCGACGCCAGCAAATAATTCAGCAACTTTGATTTGTGTCATTTTAAAGCGCTCCTTCATAAACATATAATGAAATTATTATAACATAATAGCGAACGATCGTTCTATAACCCTTATTACACCATACATAACTTTATACAATATCTTGCAATTGCTCAGCAATATAGTCGTTGTTAAGCCAAAAACATTGCTTTGTCATCCAATCCCTGGAATATGCAGTATGATTATCAGGTCTATTTGTCCATTTAGCAGGTACAGGCAATTGATCGGCATAAGGTCCATGAGCAGAATAATCGCGTCTTGTTGTATGGGGTCTGACATGACATATAAGTTTGTCCTTTAATGTTATAAAGTTATTGGTGATTTTATAGCCATCCTTTGTTGATTTACTTTCAACAGCAGTTAATTCTACACCATTATTCAATTTATCGACAGTATCTTGCCATACATGACGAACAGGTCCGTCAATATCTTCCTCAGGCATACTAAAGAACTTTATCCCTTTGAATACAGTTTGATTTCCATCATCTTTAAATACAATAAATAAGAAACGAGCTTGGCGTAGAAAGTTATTCCAAGAAGCGGTTGGCGTGCCTGCTTCATCTTCCCACTGTTCTTTAGCAAGTTCTTTAAAATTAAAAGCAGGGAATGACATGCTTTCTTTATTTTTATTGTTCTTATCAAACTGAATAGTTTTAACTATAATCATTGCTTTTTCGAACTCTTCAACATTTTTAAATACTTCACTACTTTTAGCATTTCCATTGAGATTTAGAATACGTGCAGCAATTTGATAATTAGCACTTTTAGCGTTAGTTTCAATGTTGAAGATTTCTTTTAGCTCTTCTTTTGTTTTGCCTATATAAGGTTCAAAACGTTCCTTCACAATAGTTTCAATAGATTTTTCTTGTACTATATCGAAATCGGTAATGATAGATTCTGATTTTTCATCGCCAAAAATATATTTTCTAAGCAGTGATGTAATGTAACCAGTTTTGAAGGAGAAAGCTCTTTGTTTTGCCATCATTTCTGAATTCGGTTGTGTTCTTAAAGAATTTTTATTTTCTCCTTTAGTACATGGTGATAGATATTGGAAATAACGTTCACTTAATTCATGTGCACGTCCTTCTGAAATAAATTTATGTACGAGCTCCCAGTCTTGTTTTATAATCTCTAAATCTTTCTTGTTATTGGCAAGTTCAAATAAAGCAGTTTCTTTAAATTTCCAATCTGCTTTAGGTTTATCGGCTTCTTTCTCATAGAAACCTAATTGAATGCTCTTATTTTTAGCCATAAATTTACTGCTTTCAAATTCTTCATTCAACAAGTCATCGTAGTTAATGATATTTAATACTAGTCGTTCAGCGGCACTGTATTGTCCGCTTTTCAGCTTTTTAAAAGGAGTAGCTTTTAATTCTACTCCTGCTTCTGCCATATCCGGTAGACTTAAATTATCTTTTTCTTTGCCGAACCAATTCTCAAATGCATCTCCAAAGCTGCTTTTTGTACTAGTAACTATACCATCTCTACTTAGTTCTTTTAGCGTCTTGCCAACTATTTCATTAGCTCTTTTTTGAACCTTTTCTTTTGTATCATATCTTTCACTCACTTACACTCAACCCATTCTTTATTCTCATTTTCAGTTAATATTTTCAAGCTATTTTTCTCAATATAAAACTTATATTCAGTCACTTTTTGCAGTATTTCCTTTGGACATACCAAGTTTAAAGGCTTCTCACTTAGATGGTGTGAGAGGACCCAATAAGGGCTATCTTCACCGCCAATACATAACTTGGCTCTGGATTTTTTATGATGTAAAGCTTGTTTTGCTTCTTTAGCTTTTTCTGAAAAATTATCAACATTAATACCATAAAGTGTATCTAATAATGCACGTAATTTCTCCTTTTTTATTGAATAAGCTTCAATTTTTTTAATGTTTTCAAATGTAATGCCTTCTTTTGGGTCATGCGTTTCACCCCAACACAACAAATAGCAATCTGTTTTACTATATTGTTGGCCATAGAGCCATCCATCTTTAGATACATTGTTGCCATTAAAAAAAGAAATTTCTAAAGCAAAAGTAGAGAGTTTTTTATTGAAATAATTATTTGCAGCTTTTTCATCAATATTGATACGGGTATTGTTTTTATATGTAATTGTTAAGTCTACCCCTTTATATTGATCATCTTTATTCTCAGAGAAATGATTTCTAAAAATATCTTGAATAGCGTTAAAACGATTTGGAAGTTCACTATAAAAGTAACTGTCTAAAAACTTAGCAATTTCTTGTTCATCAACTAAATCTTGATCAATTCGACTTTCTACCATATTTTTCCCCTCCGTTACAATTTACCCTTCATGTTTAGTATCGCTAAAGACTGGAGATAATTCAAATAAATTTATTTCTGCTTTTCTTATTTCTAGTCAACAGATTTAAAAAAGATAAAATTGTTTATTATCCTATAGAAAGGAAAAATAAATAGTGAAAACCGATTTTGTTCATAATAATGAAGGGGATATTGAAGACTTATTTATTAAAATAAAGTAAAATATACTTATAACTATTCACAAACTATATTGAGTGAAATAAATAGTCGAAGTTCATAAAGTGGGTGGGAAAATTGGAAATGACGACGAAAATAGAAAATACAAAGTTGTCTAATCGATCTAAAAATCAGTTGATTAAAAATAAAATAGTTAATACAGATCAACTCAGAAAGATAGATAACAAAGAATTATATAAAATACGAGGCTTGGGTCAAAAATCCCTTGAAGAGATAATAGATTTAAAAAATCAATTAGAATATAAATGTGAAAACACTGATTGGTTAAATATTCAAAGCGGAAATTACATAGAAGAGGTATTGAATAAGAAAATAGAAAATATAATTACTGATAAAAATTTGTTGAATAAACTGAAACTGAATAATATTCAATTGTTTAATTCTTTTATCGACCTTACTCCAGAAGATATCAAGAAGTTGAGAGGCTTTGATAAAAAACAACAAAAACAGTTGTGGAAATGTATTATGGATGCTAAAGAGAAAATAGGGTTAAAAAACATTAGTATTTTCGAAGAGGCAATGCAAAATCCTGATTTATGTTTTAAGGAAATTATTACCGGTAAATTGCCTAAAACAAAAGAGAAAGTTAAGACGAGATTTTATTTCGATGATGAGTATAGTGAATACTTGAATCATAAGATTTTCAACAATGCTTTTACAAGGAAAGAAATGAATTTCATTGAAAAAACAGGTATAAATAGTATCGTGAATCTTCTTGATAAAAGTATGGAAAATCTCTATAAAGTAAGGGGTATTTCAAACAAATCGATTTCTAAAATTATAGAAAAATTATGCTTATATATCATTACTTATTCAAATAAAAAAATCTATTTTGGAAATGTGACAACTATATTTTTGACTGATCAAAACCTAGGATTTCTTTTGGATAATGATGAAGAATTGACGCACTCATTCATTACTAAATTGTCCGAGAAGATATCAGATGTTATAAATGTTAATGACTATTCATTAGAGTATACTATTGATTTTTTAAAAGATAATGAAAGTTTAAGTGGTTTATGGATAGAAGAAGATATGCAAAAGATACTAGTTTATGCTTTAGTCCAAAATCAAAATGGTAAGTTAACTCAAGATGAGGCTATAGAATACTTCGGTTTTTTTGAAAATATTAATGTGATTAAAAGTCTTTCAGCTTTAAAGAAAAGTGGATATATAGAAAAGATAAACGGGGTTTTATTGTGTAAAAAGCCTTCAGTATTAAGCGATGTGAAGAAAAATTATAGTGAGAATATATATTTAGCATTTGCTATGAGAGTAGAAGGTTTGACATTAGAAGCTATTGGTCAAAAATTAGGGGTAACTCGTGAAAGAATACGTCAAATTAATGCGCGGGTATTAAATAATTTATCAGAAGAATATAGAGAAGATAAATATGCGTATTGGTATAATAATTATAACCTTAAGAAAGAAGCCTATGAAAAAATATTCGACGATAATAACTATGATTATTTAACTTTGAGATATAAGCAAGGTAATAAGGATATATCTGAAATTATTGAAGATGATTATGCTTCTATAGATTTAAAAACTTCGGTAAGACAATATATTAATAGAGACAATTTAGTTTTAAGTAATAAAATTATTCAAAAAAATAGGAATAGTATACTTGAATTTCTGATGGAAGAATATGTTGATAAAATTGCACATATAGACGATATTCTAGAAATATACAATATATTTATTGAAGAACAGAAATTGGATGTTGAGAGATTTATTATAGACATAAGAACGTTAGAAAATGTTATAGGCAATTCAGATTTCGCTGTCACAAGAGGTAAAAAACAGTATCGTTATTATAATTTTAATTTTTATGATTGGAATGAGTTTTATAATCGTTTAAATATATATGAGTGGGATGGAAAAGAAATAACAACACGTATACTTTTCAACTCACATAATGCATTAATGAAAGAGTACAATATTCATCATGAAAATGAACTACACAATGTTATTAAAAAAACTCACAATAAACACTTAAGAACTAGAATTAAAGTTACAAGAATGCCAGGTATCAGTGTTGGTAGTACCGATAGAAAAGAACAAGTTATATCTTTTATGATAGATAATGCACCAATAAATGTAGAAGATTTTGTAGAGAAGTATAGTGAAACTTTCGGAACCAAAAAAAGTACTATTAAAGCTAATTATTTACCTCTTATCAAAGAGTACATTTACAAAGATGTTATTGATTTAGAATCAAATAATGTGAGCAATAATGAACTTGAAATTGTAAAGAAAGTTATAGGTAATAGAAAATTCCTCTTTTATGATGATTTAAAAAAGGAACTTCATGGACACATTTCTAATGAAAAATTAGGACTCGCTTTAAATAAATTAAAATTCAAAAGATATATTACGTATCTATTAAGTTCTGACTATCAATCTACTAGAGGATACTTTGATGAAATATATATCGATAATCAAGAGATTATAGATTTCACTAACATAGACAAAAGAATATGGAATTTAAGTTCCTTTAATTCGTGGCTCTATGATAAGGTTTTAAAGTTAGAATTAGTAGAATTCCAATATAAAAAGTTTATTACTATACAACATTTGCGCAATATAGGTATCACAAAGCAAGAGTTATTAGAATATCGAAAAAAAGCATTGGAAAAGTTACAAGATGGCCATATATGGACAGTTTCAACCCTTATTGATGTATTGGGAGCAAACCATCTTGATGACTTTGGGTTTGACCTTATCTTTTATCGATCGATTATTAGAGGAGCAGATAAAGTATATAGTACTAAAGTGACAAACAACTATTTGTTAAAACTTGAATCAGTTCCAACCGTGTTGGGAATAATAGAAGATGAGATATCAAGGTGTAAATCGTTAGATGTATTTGAATTAACACAAAAGGTTAATGAAATATATGAATTGGATATTACTAAAACTTTTGTTGTGACAATTGTTAATGAGTCTTCTATGTATTATGACCCTATTATGGAGAAGGTTTATTTAGATTTGAATTATTATTATGAGGAGTTGGAGTAACATGAAAAAATTAAATAAAGATAATTTAATAAAAACAGAGATTACTAAAAAGTTGACTATTGATGGGATAACATCAGTTTATCCGGTTTATAAAATTAAGCTGAACGAACTGTATTTTAATGATCAAAACGATCGAATTGCTACTTGGATAAGTAAATATAAGACTGATAAAGATGTAAAAGAATTCAACTTAGATAATTTGGAAAAATATAACGAAATAATAAGCGACTTTATAAAAAAGAGCGACGAGCGAGCATTTGTAAAAACTAAAAATAATATTAAAGCGATTGGACAGCAAGAAGCAGCAGTTGTATTAAATGATGGAAGAATAATCGATGGTAATAGAAGGTTTACATGCTTACGTGATTTGAGTACTGAAAATCCAAAATTTAATTATATTGAGGCTATTGTATTAGATAAAGACATAAATGATAGTAAAAAAGAAATAAAATTGCTTGAGTTATATTTACAGCATGGTAGACAAGAAAGAGTGGGTTATAATCCAATCGATAGACTAGTGGGAATATACAATGATATAGAGAAAAATAAATTAATAACCATTGAAGAATATGCCAGAAACACTGAAATGAAAACTAATGATGTAAAAAAATTAGTAGAAAGAGCAAATTTAATGGTCGAATTTCTTGAGTATATAGATATGGATGGTCACTACTATTTGGCTCGTGAATGGGAGTTAGATGGGCCATTAGCTGAAATACCTTCAGTTTTAAATAAAGTAAAGAATGAAGAAGAAAAAGAAGAATTAAAATCTATTATTTTCACAAACCTTGCTATGAAGCCAGAGGGAGATATGACTAGATTTGTTCGTAACTTTAAAAATTTAGTCGACACGCCTCAATTTCAGCCTTTTATTGATAAAGGGATGGAGATTAGTGAAGAATTCTTAGAGAAGTTTGATGAACAAGATGAAATAACTCTCGATTTTATTAAGGAAGAAGTTAGAAGCGATGAAAAATTAAAAGAAGAAATGAGAGAACTTTATGAAATAAATCAAGAGAAAGTGAAAAAAAGAAATACTTTAAATGCTCCAAAAAAGCAAATTGAAAAAGCAATAGAAGCTTTAAGAAGTGTTGATTCAAATATAGTGATTAACCTAAAGGATGACGATTATGAAAAGTTTAAGATAGCATTAGAAGAATTAGAAGAAGAAGTTAAGATTTTCAAAAAAGAGGTATATGGAAATGCTGATTCTTGATTTAAATGGTAATAGTCAGTTGTATTTGAAGGGGAATACTGAAGAAATAGAGAGAATATCAAAACATAGATTTTTTAAATTACACGTAAAAGGACATGTTTTAGAAGTTAGTAATGAAAGTGTTCTATTCAAACCTAATGTGTATTATAAAAGAGTTTACCTGATTATTGAAAAATTAAAGAAAGCCACAGATAAGTTAGGGTTTGATTTAATAGTTAAAGAAAAAGTATATGATTATATAAATAGAGTTGATTCTTATATTAACGAAAAATACACTATTGGTAATGACATTAAAAATGAAGATCCTCGTCTGAAAGAACAGTATGAACGGTTTGTAAGTATTGTAAATGATAATATGGAAAGAAGACTACGTGAGAAGCAAATGAAAGATGCATTTTATTTATCTGTAATACAAAAATCAGGAAATTTTTCAGTTCCGGGTTCTGGTAAAACATCTACAGTATATGGTGCTTTTGCATACTTAAACCAAGAAAAAAATGTAGATAAAATCATTATGATAGGACCGCTTAATTCTTTTAATTCATGGATTGATGAATTTCAAGCATGCTTTGGAGATAAGAAGAAATTAAAAGTTTTGAATATAAAGGATTATAGTTTTTCTAATGAGAAAAGAATGATGTTAAATTATGAAAATAAAAATAAAAATTTAATATTATTAAATTATGAAACTTTAGATTCATTAGAAGAAGCTATAAAACCTTTGATAAATGAAAATGTTTTAGTAGTTTTTGATGAAGTGCATAGAATTAAGAGTACTTCAGGAAAAAGGGCAAATGCAGCTTTGAGAATTACAGAGGAAGCAAAGTATTTAGTGGCTTTAACAGGAACACCGATTCCTAATGGTTATATTGATATTTATAACTTGTTAAATATTCTTTATCCATATGATTATGATCACTTTTTCAATTTTACTGAAGGTCTATTAAAAAACCCTAATCAATCAGAAGTGAAAAGAATTAATGATAAAATTTACCCTTTTTTCACTAGAACAACAAAAGAAGAACTGGGTGTGCCACTACAAAACAAAGACAAAATTATTGAGGTCAATGCTGATAGAAATGAAGAAGATTTACTAAAGATATTACTATCAAAATATAAAAGTAATATGTTAGCTTTATTTGCTAAAATATCTCAAATGGAAAGTGTACCTTCGATGCTTCTTGAAAACTTAGATTTAAAAGATTTCAGTAGAGTACTTGATGTTTCGGTATCTGAAGAGGAGTTAATAGAATATCAGGATTTTTCAGAGGAGATTGAAGATTTAGTCTCTAAAATACGAATCACGTCAAAAATGAAAGCATTAATACAGCTTGTTACACAAATCACTAGTCAATCTAAAACAGTGATTATATGGTGTATATTTGTCAAATCAATGAATAGAATCAAACATTTATTAAATGATTTAGATATAAGTGCAGAAATTATTTCAGGCTCAGTAGAAACTGAAGAAAGAAATAAAATAATACAAAAATTTAAGAATAAAGAAATAGATGTTTTAATTACTAATCCTCATACTTTAGCAGAATCAGTTTCTTTACATCATACATGTCACGATGCAATATACTTTGAATATAGTTATAATTTAGTACATTTATTGCAATCAAAAGATAGAATTCATAGGTTAGGGCTAGAGGAAAATCAATATACGCAGTATTATTATTTGCAACAATTTTACCAAATGAAAAACGGTTCATATTCACTTGATGAAAGAGTATACAACAGATTAAATGAAAAAGAGAGGTTAATGTTAGAGGCGATTGACAATCACGAATTAGAAATATTACCAACTGAAGATGAAGATTTGCAGTTTTTCTTTAATAATGTATTCTAGTAAAAGAAGGGGCTGGGACATAAATACAGTCCAAAATAAA
>NZ_KV837158.1:0-301 GCF_001838465.1 Staphylococcus sp. HMSC061G12 | reverse complement strand
TAATTTACGCAGTCGTATCATTTTATGTACAAATGTAATTACAATAGAATATACAAAAAGAAATATCATTATAAACATTGCCATGTAATCATCTTTTCCTATTTACAAATATAGTTAGTTGCTAGCTTTAAGCCTAATTGATGACGTTCTTTTAATAATTGACATATATCACGATATATAAGTGCGGTAAATTATGGTATATAGCTATCAGGATGTCTCCTCCCTATAACTATTGAAAGTTATAGGGAGCGTTTATTTTTGTGTGATACAAAAATAAACGTAAATAAGGATATAAATAAGC